>JAQVDY010000022.1 GCA_028698215.1 Actinomycetota bacterium
TTAAAAACGGAAGCAGCAGCCAGCTGAAAGATTTAAGCTTAAAAGAGGTTAAATTTATTGCCGGGGGAAAAGCAGCTCAACTAGTGGGTTTTCAGTAATCTCATCAATAACTATTGCCAGTAAAGATATGGGAAGCTATCCCTTTTTTATCTATATGTTCTTCAAATTGGCTATAGGGAATGCTTACCGTAAATTCTCCGGCAGCATAAGAGGCGACCTGGTAGGGCAGGAATTTAACTATAATCGCTTCTTTGGTAATTAATATATTAGAATAATTTTCCCTGATGGGAGCACTTCCTTCTTTTATCCAGCTAATTTCCGGCAGGAAGTTTTGTTCATCCATCTGCATCTGTATTTTTAGATCCTCAAAACAATAATCTGATAAAAATTTAAGATAATCAAAGCCAGGCCTAAACAGATCATCTAAACCAAAAATTCTGTTGTCATGGAAGCTGTAATTGATGGTATCAAAATATTGCATACCGTGTGCTCCACCGGTGTAGTGGTAAACATAGAATAGGATGGAAGTAAATACCGGATTAAATTCAAGCAGTGAATAATCCACAGAAAGCGAATTACCCAGGGTGCTGCCGTCAGTGCCCAATTCTTGGTTTTGATTAATTATGCTTTTAAAATCACCTATCGCCATTTCTAAGATATCATTAACAATTACATCATTGACTGGGGCCTGGGGGAAGGTTAAAGGTAAAAGTTGGGGATAAAATACTGTGACCTGGTACGGATATGGAGAATGTTGCTCATATAGAGTCTTTCCTACTACCTGGCTATAGCCGGTACTGTTTTTATCTTGGCCATCTAGTTGAAGTGAATCTATCAATGCATCGAAAGTATCATACCATTCCTGTACTGGCCGGGGAGCCTGGCCTCTTACCAGGTCCTGATATAAATTTTGCTGTTGCCCTGTATCCCATTTAGGTACTGAGCTTTGACCTGAGGTGTCATAAGCAAAATAATTTTCCATGGAATCGGTTATCGGTTCTGCCGGCAGGGAAAGTGCAATCTCTACCCGGCATCCCTTAGTAAAGAAAATAGCTTTCCTTTCAAAAGCGGTCAGGTAAGGATTGCCTTTAGAAAAAATTATATATTCCTTTATTTTTATTTGTCCTTTTTCATAAATTTTTTTAGAGGGCTGGAAGGCTAACTGATCTACTAAGCTAAATTCTTCCTGCTGCAGGCTTTCCTTTTCTTCCCTGGCTTTGCTTTTATCTATGATGTTTTCTAGTTTATTTTCCTCTATTACCAGATTAAGTTTATGGTTAGGGTTGCTTATATATTTACTGGAGCTTAAAAAAACTTTATTTTGGGGGTAAATCAAGGAAATACCTGCAATGTCAGAAATATACTCAATAGCGCTGTGGTTTGCAAAATCAGCATTTGTTTTTGATTTGGAATCATTTTCTAAAACCGGGGCTGGTGCTTGAATTTCAGTCCCGGAGCCTATTTTTTGACCATCAGCAGGATCCGGGACTGAAGAAAGAGTGCAATCGGTAATGGTTAATATCAAAGCTAAAACCAATATGGCTACTATAACTGTAAACTTTTTAGGCATTAAGCTTTCCTGTTATAATTTTTTGGTTATTATAGGATGGTTAAAAAATATAATAAAGGGATAGCGGCCGGTAAAATGTACTGCCTGCTTAAGTTATGACGACCATGAGTTTGCCGCTAAGCTTAAATTTTAAGTTTAAACATAATAATTAAATAAGCTACCTTGATTTTAGAAAGCTGGTTTAAAAAAACAGGAAAAAATAAAAATAATTTTTCTAAAATTGAAAATTAGTCTATTATGATTACCAAAACTGGTCTAAGATGTAGACTACGGTAAGGTGTAGCCAAATATTAAAGCAAAGGAAGTATGGCCTATGAAATATATTAAGTTTTTTTTATATATCACCATTGCTTTTTTTCTGTTCTATTTTATAGCTCCCCCACATGTTTATGCTTACCTGGATGCAGGCAGCGGAAGCTATATGATACAAATACTTATTGCCATATTCTTAGGCGGGGCACTAGGCATAAAGGTATTCTGGCGCAGGATTTATGCTTTCTTTAGCAAACCTTCCACAAGGGGAAAGAAAGGTGACCAGTCTCCCAAACAGTAAAATAGAGCCCGCTTCCTTCAGGGATCCCAGTGGTTTTCTATTTACCTATCAAGGTAAAATTTACCGGCAAGTAAACAATTCCTATAAGCAGGATTATGACTTGTTAATGACGTCTGGCCTGTACCAGAAGCTAACAGAACTGGGATTGCTGATTCCTCATCAAGAAGCAGGGATTGCTCCGGCAATCCCCGGTAAAGCTTATAAGATAATTGAACCGGAACCCATACCTTTTATTTCCTACCCCTATGAGTGGTGCTTTGGTCAGCTTAAAGAGGCTGCCCTGGTTACTTTGACCATACAAAAGATAGCAATGGATTATGGTATGACCCTAAAAGATTGCAGTGCCTATAACATACAGTTTAAGGGTTGCAGTCCGGTGTTTATAGATACCTTGTCCTTTGAAAAATACAGGCCAGGGCAGATATGGGTTCCTTACCGGCAGGCCTGCCAGCATTTTATTGCCCCCCTGGCCCTGATGTGTTACAGGGATATTAGGTTAAACCAGCTGCTGAGGATTAATCTGGACGGAATTCCTTTGGATTTAGCCAGTGAATTGCTTCCCTGGAGCACCAGGTTTAATTTTCCCCTGCTGTCCCATATCCACCTTCATGCTAAAAGCCAAAAACATTTTGCCGATAAAAAAGTAGAGGTAGGCAAACGTAAAATAAGCAAATTGGCATTTATGGGGTTAACCGAAAGCCTGCTTTCATTGGTTAAAAAATTAAAAGTAAAAGGATTGGGAACGGAGTGGGCTGATTATTACCAGGATACCAATTATTCTAAAAAAGCATTTAACCATAAACAGAAGATTGTAGAAGACATGCTAATCCCAACCAATTCTGCTACCCTCTGGGATTTTGGAGCCAATGACGGTTTGTTTAGCAGAATAGGAAGCAGTAAAAAGATTTATACTATATCCATGGATATGGATTATGGAGCGGTGGAAAAAAATTATAGCAGAGGCAAGGCAAACAAAGAAGCCTTCATTTTACCCCTGTTAATGGACCTGTCCAACCCTTCGCCAGGAAATGGATGGGAAAATAAAGAAAGAAAATCCCTGGCGGAGAGAGGACCGGCAGATACCATACTGGCCCTGGCCCTAATCCACCACTTGGCTATTTCCAATAATCTGCCTTTGGGTAAAATTGCCTCCCTTTTTAGACATTGCTGCCGTTACCTGATAATCGAATTTGTGCCCAAGGACGACTCCCAGGTAAAAAGGTTATTGGCTACCAGGGAAGATATTTTTTCCAATTATCACCAGCAGGCATTTGAACATGAATTTAGCCAATATTTTATCATTAAAGGGGCAGAGGCTATAGCAGATTCAAAAAGAACTGTATATCTTATGGAAAACAAGGAAACACCGGTATGAGTAAAAAAAACTGGGTGTTTTACCCTTTCTTGCTGGCATTATTTCCCATACTATTCCTATATTCCCAGAATATGGGGCAGGTGGCCTTCAGGGAAGTGCCGATACCTGCAGCCGTTGCTGTGGCCGCTGTGGGCTTGATATTAGTAGTAATATGGCTGATTATCCGTAAAAAACTTAACAAGTCCGCATTAATAACGGCTATATTGGTGGTTTTGTTTTTTTCCTATGGCCATATCTATAATATGCTGGAAGGAAAACAAATAGGACCGCTATTAATAGGAAGGCACCGTTACCTAGCCCTGCTGTGGTTAATATTAGCTGTGATTGGTATTTTTCTGGTAGCTAGAACCCGCATAGATTTAAAAAACATTAACCAGGTTTTAAACATAGTAGCAGTTGGCCTTATATTGGTTTCAATAATAAATATTTCCATATTTAAGATAAAATCCAGCAATGCCAGCTGGGAGTTTGAGCCCAAATCAGGCCAGGAGAGCCAAATCCATACGGATATGGATGTTTACTATATCATATTAGACGGTTATGCTAATTCCACCACGTTGAAAGAAGAATACGGTTATGATAATAGTGAATTTACCCAATATTTGGAGCAGAAAGGCTTCTACCTTGCTTCGGAGAGTGTCAGTAACTACCCCAGCTCCTTTTTATCCATGGCTTCGTCATTGAATATGGAATACATAAACTATTTGGGGGAGCAGCTGGGATACCAGTCTAATGACCGGTCTCTGCCTTATGCCATGATTGAGCAAAACCGGGTAGTTGATTTTTTTAAATCCCATAACTATAAGTATATACATTTTAGTTCAGGATGGGGTCCCACCAACTATAATCAGTATGCTGACCAAAACATTTCTGTTTCCCAGAGCAGGTGGAGTGAGTTCCAGACTCTGCTGATACAAACCACGGCCCTTACTGTTTTTGAAAAAAATTTCTTTAAGGATATTGCCAGGATGAGGGTTATTAACAATTTCGAGCAGCTGTCACGGGTACCGGACCGGGATGGAAATAATTTTGTTTTTGCCCATGTTGTTTGCCCCCATCCCCCCTATATTTTTAACCGGGAAGGAGGACCGGTGCCTGAAACCAGTTTTGATATGAATATATGGGGGCCTGAACAGAAAGATTATTATTTGGATCAGCTCATATATCTAAATCAGGAAATAATGGTATTTGTAGACAGGGTGCTTTCTCAGCCAGAAACGGAACCCATTATTATACTGCAGGCAGACCACGGCCCCAGGAATACCTATGTAGAGGGGCAATATCCCACTGATTCTATGTTCAGGGAAGGAATGAGGATTTTTAATGCCTATTATTTCCCCAGGCAAAACTATGATCTTCTCTATTCTTCCATTACCCCTGTTAACTCTTTCAGGATAGTGTTCAATACTTATTTTGGAACCGATTTTTCCTTGCTGGAAGATAAAAGCTACAATTCCTTTGAAGTTGAACCTTACCGTTTTACTGATATAACGGACATAGTAACCTATAAATAACTCTTTAGACTGCTGTGCTCACTATTACTATAATTTGGCAGGTATTAATTTTAAGGTTTTTGAAAAGAGGGTTCGATAAAAAGGCATTAAAGAAACTTCTGGCATATGGTATAACCAAAATTAACCAGAAACTGTCATTAACCTAATTTGTGTTAATTGAAATATATATGAAATACCTAAAATTTTAAATAAAGGTGTGACTACTGTTTATCCTGTTTAGATTTTTTAGGTATAAGGCTGGACAGGAGGGAAGCGGCAGCAGAAAGGTCTTCCAGGTATTTTTGGTTCTGGGCAGGATCATAGAGGTTTTTGCCCCTCCGGTATTTGGTATCCTCAAAAGAAAGTTTTTTAAATTCAGCCAGCTTACCTTTAAATTCAGCAGGGAGGAGTTTAAGCAGACCTATGGTAGAAACGTGCCAAGCCCTAAACCGGGGATGCCGGGCATCAAAATCCCTTAATTTTTCAACTTCCTTTATTTTGTCTTTAATGCCTTTTATAATTTTTGTATCCATATCCCTATAATATATATAAAACTGAAACAAAGCAAAAAAAATGAGCGGTTTTAGTTAAAAAACCGCTCGAAGGGGAAATGAATTGCTGTTATTGTACAATAATAAAAATATAATTCAAGCAAATAAATTTATTTTTTTTCTATTCCCAACATTTCCAAGAGACGGGGTACATGTTTCTCCCATCCCAGAGCTTGTATATGGATTCCGGCACACACAGGTTTTATCTTATTTATAAGGTCCACTAGGATTTCCAGGCAGGTAGTTACCTTGTCCTGGGATTGTGCCATCTTATCCATAATGGAAGGAGGTACAAAAATACCGGGTACAAACTTGTTCATGTAATTGGCCATTTTATCAGACTTAAGTAATATCACTCCGGCCATTACCGGTACCTCCAACTTTAGCTGGTGAACCCTTTCCATGAATTTTTCAAAAACATCTGCTTCAAAGATAGCCTGGGTTTGGAAAAATTGAGCGCCCATTTCAATTTTCTTTTTCATCTTAATCAGTTGAAGCTCCAATGCAGGTTCAGTATCAGCACCGGGGTTTACCACTGCTCCCTTAAAGAAGGAGGGGCTTCCGTCCAATGGGTTTCCAGCAATATCATAACCCTGTTCCAGCCTGCCGGCTGTCCATAACAGGGAGACTGAATCCAGGTCATTTACCGGTTTGGATTCCGGATGGTCTCCCACTGAAACATGGTCTCCAGTAAGAGCCAGTATATTTCTTATCCCTAATACATAAGCGCTTAGCAAATCGGATTGAAGGGCTAGGCGGTTACGGTCCCTGCAGGTTAACTGAAATATGGGATCCAGCCCCATATCTGTTAATAAGTGGCAGGTAGCCAGGGAACCCAGCCTCATTACTGAGCTTTGGAGATCAGTAACATTTATTCCGTCTACCAGACCTTTGAGCAAGTTTGCAGTATCATAAATTTCTTGTACATTAACTCCCTTGGGAGGTCCTATTTCACAGGTTATGGTAAATTTACCTTCATCCAATGATTTTTGAAAAGTACCTGGTTGGGGAGCATTTTTTTCTGCCATATTTCCTCCACTAAAAGTAAGTAAGTTGCTGATTATTTTAATAGAATTATTTCCTTTTTACAAATTGAAGTCTAATATAAAAGAAGGGACTGCCATTTATATTAAAAACTTTATGAAACCAAAATACCGCATAATTGAAAATTTATCCGATGTGGCTGTAGAGGCCTGGGGGAATAGCCCTGAGGAGCTTTTTGCCTATATGGGCCAGGGAATGTTTGCTGTTATGACCGATAGCAGGATACTGGCCAGGGACAGTTATAAAATAAGCATAAGGGAGGATTGCGGCAGCAGCTATGAAGAGGCCATGGTAGCCTGGTGCAATGAATTGATTTACCAATTTGAAACCAGCAAAGTGTTATTTTCCCGTTTTAACATTAATAAGCTAGCTTTGCAAAAAAATACCCAGATAGAAGCGGAAGTTTGGGGCGAGCCCTTTGACCAAAACAAGCATGAAATTAAGGTAGCCATAAAAGCGGCAACCTACCACCAGCTAAAGATTGAACAAAACGGCCAGTGGCGCTGCCAGCTAATATTTGATATATGAGGTGATTTAAATGAATGACTATAAACTGGAAAAAATAAATGATTACAAATGGATGATACCGAGGCAGCAGGATTTGGGGATGCTTACCGACGGTATAATTTTCGGGGATGAAGATATAATAGAGCATGCGGCCAGGGAAAAAACCTTGGACCAGGTAATAAATGTGGCTACCCTGCCGGGGATAGTGGGGGCTTCCCTGGCTATGCCGGACATACACTATGGATATGGGTTCCCTATAGGGGGAGTGGCAGCCATGGACAGCCAACTGGGAGTTATATCCCCAGGGGGAGTAGGGTTTGATATATCCTGCGGAGTCAGGCTGTACCGTACCGGTTTCGGCTATGATGATTTTAAAAAACATTTGCCGGAACTGATGTCCCGTTTGTCTTTTTCCGTCCCCAAGGGAGTGGGAACGGGAGGTAAAATCAAGTTATCGGCAAAACAGATAAGGAAAGTACTAGGCAAAGGAGCCCTGTGGGCCATAGGCCAGGGTTACGGCCAGGAAGATGATCAGCAGTTTATTGAGGATAATGGTTTTATGGAGGAAGCAGAACCAGACCTGGTTTCTTCCAAGGCTTACCAGAGGGGAAGCGACCAGCTGGGCACCTTGGGTTCCGGTAATCATTTTTTAGAGCTGCAAATGGTAGAGAAGGTCTATGACAGCCAGGCTGCTAGCGTATTTGGACTTCAGGAAGGCCAAATAACAGTGATGATACATTCTGGATCCAGGGGGCTAGGGCACCAGGTGTGCAGTGATTTCCTGCAATTGATGGGTAAGGCTTCTGCTAAGTACAATATAAGGCTGGTGGACCGGCAGTTAGCCTGTGCCCCCTTAAATTCCCCGGAGGGAAGAAGATATTACGGGGCTATGGCTGCTGCTGTAAATTTTGCCTTGGCTAACCGGCAATGCCTGGGCCACTGGGTAACCGAAACTTTTACCAAATACTTTAAGCAGTCTGCTAATGGACTGGGTTTAGGATTGCTCTATGATGTCTCCCATAATATAGCCAAGGTGGAAACCCATTCCTGGAAAGGCAAAAAGATAAGTTTATGCGTGCACCGCAAAGGGGCTACCAGGGCATTAGGCCCGCATCATGAACTGGTATGCCGGCCTTACCGGGAAGTAGGCCAGCCAGTTATAATTCCAGGAGATATGGGAAGATACTCATATGTCCTAAAGGGGACCGAAGCTTCAGAGCATGAAAGCTTTAGCTCCACCTGCCATGGAGCAGGAAGAATGATGAGCAGGACTAAAGCTAAAAAGATGGTACGGGGACAGGATGTAAAAAACTATTTACTGCAAAGACATGGAATCATAGCTATTGCTGACAGTATGGCTAGCCTTGCTGAAGAAGCCCCCCAGGCCTACAAAGACGTAAAAAAGGTAGTGGATATTACCCATAAGGCCGGCTTATCGGAAAAAGTGGCCAGGTTAAAACCATTAGGGGTATTAAAGGGTTAAATAGGGTACCAAATCAATAATTCTAATTTTATGCTTTCTATTCCCACTAATCATAAAATTATAGTAAAATTTAGAAAGAATGCTATAATTAATTAAATTTATTAAAAATATTTTAAATTTTGTAAAATAATTAAAAAAATTTGTTTTTTTACCAATTTTGTAAAAAAATTTCAGATTGCGAGGGATTATTATGAGGGGAATAGATATTCTAACCGAATTTTCTCAAAAAGCGGGCAACAAAATCGACCCGACTAAAATAAAGATAGATGATACTACATTAAGGGATGGCGAGCAGACAGCAGGAGTAGTTTTTGCTAATGACGAAAAGATCCAAATTGCCAAGATGCTGGACAAAATAGGGGTACAGCAGCTGGAATCAGGCATTCCTGCCATGGGAGGAGATGAAAAGGAAGCAATAAAAAGTATTGCCTCCCTGGGCCTTAACTGCAGTATTTTAGGCTGGAATAGGGCGGTTAAGTCTGATATAGACGCATCTATTGAGTGTGGGGTGGATGCTGTAGCCATATCCATATCTTCTTCAGACATACATATTGAGCATAAGCTGAGAAAAAGCAGGGAATGGGTATTGGAAAGCATCAAGAAAAGTGTGGACTATGCCAAGGGACATAATCTATATGTTTCAGTAAATGCAGAGGATGCTTCACGGTCAGATATGGAATTCCTGCTGCAGTTTGCCAGAACAGCCAGGGATGCTGGAGCAGACCGCCTAAGATATTGCGATACACTGGGAATACTGGATCCATTCGATACTTTCATGAGGGTGAAAAATATTATAGACATTATAGGTATTGAAGTAGAGATGCACACCCATAATGATTTCGGCATGGCCATTGCCAATGCTATTGCTGGAATAAAGGCGGGAGCCACCTATGTTAATACTACCATTAATGGTTTGGGAGAAAGAGCCGGGAATGCAGCTTTTGAAGAATTAATAATGGCCTTAAAATATATTGAAAATGTGGATCTGGGTTTTAATACTACATTACTGAGATCCCTTTCAGAATATGTGGCTAATGCCTCCAGCAGGGTTTTACCTACCTGGAAACCCATAGTGGGGGGAAACCTGTTTGTATATGAAGGGGAAAACAAGGCGGCAGCAGTATTAAAAGACCCTAGTACTTTTGAGCTGTTCTCGGCAGAAGATGTGGGTTTGGAAAGAAAAATCATAGTAGGAAAATATTCTGGAATAGCATCCCTTACCGCCAAGCTAAAATCCCTGGGTTATTCTATTGAAGAAGCCCAGGCCAAAGAGCTGGTAGAGATATTAAGGGAGAAAGCGGTAGCATTAAAAAGATCGCTTTTTGATAGTGAAATCATAGATACCTATAAGTCATTTATAGGGAAGAAAGACAAATCCTCAAAAAAAGGAGGTAAGTAAGCCATGGTTATGAAGAAAGAAAAACGTCAGGTAAACATAATTGATACTACTTTAAGAAACGGGGAACAGACAGCAGGAGTTGTTTTTTCCAAACATGAAAAAATAAGAATTGCTAAAATGCTGGACGAAATAGGCATTACTGAAATTGAAGTGGGTACCCCTGCCTTAGGTGCCCTGGAAAGGGACATTATTAAATCCATAGTGGACCTAAACTTAAAAGCCAAGGTTTTTGCCTATTGCCAGCCTTTTGTAGAAGATGTGGAGCTGGCTGCCCAGACTGGCATAAAAAATGTAATATTAAATATATCCACTTCCGACATACATATTAAAAATAAATATAATAAGAACAAGACTTGGGTGGTTAACCGCCTTAAGGAAGTTATAAGAGTGGCTAAAAAGAATGATATGAATTTTATAGTAAGTGCAGAGGATGCCACCAGGACTGACCTGGAATTCATATTAAAAATACTTCAAATTGCTAAAAAGAGGGGAGCTTACAGGTTCAGGATTTGTGATACAGTCAGTAAACTGGATCCTTTCAGGACTTTTCTATACATAAACAGCATAGCCAATTCCATTAATTTTCCCCTGGAAGTCTACAATCACAATGATTTTGGAATGGCTACCGCTAATGGCATGGCCGCCACCAGGGCAGGTGCTTCCAGCATAGTGGTTTCAGTAGGGGGTTTAGGTGAAGGTACCGGAAATGCTGCCTTAGAAGAAATAGTAATGGCCTTAAGATATTTGGAAAATTTGGAGCTGGGAATTGCCACCATAAGGTTTAGGGAGGTTGCTGAATATGTAGCTAAAGCTTCTGCTAGGGCTATACCGGTATGGAAAGCCATAGTAGGAACCAATGTTTTTGCCCATGAGTCTGGAATACATGCCGATGGGGTAATAAAAAATCCTAAAAATTATGAGGTGTTTAATCCCAGCGAAGTGGGATTGACCAGGCAGCTGGTAGTAGGGAAACATTCTGGCTCCCATACCATATTGCATAAATTCAAAGAGTTCGGCATAGATTTGACAGACAAGGAAGCCAATGATTTACTGGCCCTGTATAGGGAAATGGCAGTAGACTTAAAGAGGACACTGTTTGACAAGGAGCTTATGTATATTTATATGGATTATGCCAAGGAAAAGGAAGAAAGAGAAAAAGCTGAATCAGTTAGCAATGAGTAGAAAGGAATAGAGTTGCAAAAGACAATAGCAGAAAAAATAATTTCGTCCCATGCTGCATCAGAGGTTAAAGCTGGAGATATTGCAGTAGTGGATGTGGATGTGGTCATGGCTCAGGATGGGACTGGTCCTCTGGCTGTAAGCCAGATTGAAAAAATGGGCTTTAACCAGGTCAAGAAACCTTCCTCATCCATATTATTTATAGATCATGCCGCTCCCAGCCCCCGTAAGGAGTTATCAAACGCACAAATGGTAATGCGGAAATTTGCGGATAAGACCGGTGTTCAACTTAGTGAAATAGGGCAGGGAGTATGTCATCAGATACTGGTAGAAGATTATGTATGCCCCAATGACATAGTCATAGGCGCAGACTCTCACACCTGTACTTCCGGTGCCCTGGCTGCTTTTTCTACCGGTATGGGATCAACTGATATAGCAGTGGGGTTTGCACTGGCTAAAACCTGGCTGATGGTTCCTCACACCATTAAGGTTGATATAAAAGGGGAACCTGGAAAGGGAGTTTTTGCCAAGGATTTAATAATCTACATAATAGGCAAGATTACCTCTGATGGGGCAACCTATAAGGCTTTAGAATTTGGAGGCCCAGCAGCCAGCCATATGAGCATGGATGACCGGTTTACTGTGTCTAATATGGCTGTGGAAGCAGGGGCTAAAACCGGTCTTTTTGCTTCTGATAATATTACCAAACAGTACCTGCAAAGCGTTCAAAGAGGCAATTGCTTTAAGCATGTCTTTGCTGATGAGGGTGCTGCCTATGAAAAGGTGATAGAAGTGGATTACTCTGCTATTTCTCCTATGGTATCCCTGCCGCATACCGTAGATAATGTAGCGGCAGTGGATGAGCTGGAACCTATAAAAATAAATCAGGTTTTTATAGGTACCTGTACCAACGGTAGACTAAGTGACTTGGCCTTGGCGGCCAATATACTAAAAGGGAAAAAGGTAGCCAAGGGAGTAAGGCTGATTGTGGTACCAGCGTCCAGGAAGGTTTATCTAGATGCCATGGAGAAGGGTATATTAAAAGATTTAACTGAAAGCGGTGCAGCTATCATGGCCCCAGGCTGCGGGCCCTGCGTAGGGGTGCATCAGGGTATTTTGGGAGATGGTGAGGTTTGCCTGTCTACCCAAAACAGGAATTTCAAAGGTCGAATGGGGAATCCTGACTCATTTATTTATCTTAGCTCTCCAGCTACCGCTGCCTGGAGCGCGGTTAAAGGTTATATTGCTGATCCCAGGGAGGTGTTATAGATATGAAAGATAATATACTGGAAGGAAGAAGCTTCAAGTTTGGGGATGATATATCTACCGACCTTATAGCTCCGGGAAGACTATTTCATTTAAGGTCTGATTTACCCCAGTTGGCCAAGCATGTATTAGAAGATGCAGATCCTGATTTTGCCAAGAAGGTCAAGCCTGGCGATTTTGTAGTGGGAGGGCGTAATTTTGGCCTGGGATCCAGCCGGGAACATGCTCCTACCATTATTAAACTGGCAGGAGTGGGAGCTGTTTTAGCCAAATCATTCGCCCGGATATTTTTTAGGAACTGCATTAATGTGGGACTGCCGGCCTTAATCTGTGATACGGACCAGATAGAAGAAGGGGACAAATTAAGGATTGACTTATCCCAGGGAGTCATTCACAACCTGGATAAGGGGATTGACATAAAGTTCAATCCTTTACCCCCAGTCATGATAAAAATATTATCAGACGGAGGATTAACTGAACATATAATTAAGAATAAGGGGTTTAACCTATGAGACACAAAATAACTTTAATACCGGGTGATGGTACCGGTCCAGAAATTACCGAAGCTACAGTAAAAGTAATTGAAGCTACTGGTGTGGATATTCAATGGGATGAAGTTAATGCTGGAGCGGAAGTTTATGAAAGTGAAGGGACAGTCCTTCCCCAGAGGGTGATTGATTCACTGCAGAAAAATAAAGTGGGTATAAAGGGACCCATAACCACTCCTGTAGGGACAGGGTTTAGAAGTGTTAATGTAGCTATGAGAAAGCTGTTTAATTTATATGCCTGTGTCAGGCCCTGCAAAAGCTATGAGGGGGTAAGGAGTAAATATAAGGATATAGACCTGGTAATAATAAGGGAAAATACTGAAGACCTATATGCTGGAATTGAATTTGAAAAGGATGATGCAAAGACCTTGGAACTTATAGATTTTATAAAGGCAAAAAAAGATATACAAATAAAAAAAGACAGCGGTATTTCCATAAAACCCATATCTGTAACCGGTAGTAGAAATATTATAAAATTTGCTTTTGAATATGCCAGGAAAAATAACCGTAAGAAGGTTACAGGGGTACATAAAGCCAATATCATGAAATACACTGACGGCTTATACCTTGATATATTCAGGGAAGTAGCAGCCCTGTATCCGGATATAGAAGCAGAAGACCGCATTGTGGATAATATGTGCATGCAGCTGGTTCAGAAACCCGAGCTTTATGATGTATTGGTGCTTCCCAACCTGTACGGAGACATCTTATCTGATTTAGCAGCCGGGCTGATAGGGGGACTGGGTGTTGCTCCCGGTGGAAATATTGGCGATGAGATTGCTTTATTTGAGCCTACTCACGGCAGCGCTCCCAAGTATAAAGGTAAGAATAAAATAAATCCTACCGCCATGATGCTGTCCGGAGTGCTTATGCTCAAGCATATTGGCGAGCCAGAGCGTGCCCAGCTTCTGGAGTCAGCTATAGCATCCAATATCGCAGAGGGTAAATATGTAACCTATGACTTTAAACAGGACCGGGATGATCCCACTGCTGTTGGCACCAGGGAATATGCAGATGCAATAGTGGAAAAGATTAAAATAATGAAATAATAATTTAAGCCAATAGAAGCTAAAAAATTGGTTTCTATTGGCTTATTAACTAGCTTTGTTTTGGTTCAAACAGGAGGAAGATCATGAAAAGTTACCGGAAAGAGTTGTTTTTTGATACAAACCAGAGGAGACAGCTGATAAATATAACCAACCAGATAGAAAGTTGTCTGGCTGAAAGCGGGATAAAGGAAGGCTTGCTTCTGTGTAATGCTATGCATATTACCGCCAGTGTATTTATAAATGATGACGAATCAGGCTTGCACCATGATTTTGAAGTTTGGCTGGAAAAACTTGCCCCTGAAAAACCATACAGCCAGTATAGGCACAATGGTTATGAGGATAATGCCGACGCTCACCTAAAACGAAGCATAATGGGAAGAGAAGTAGTAGTGGCGGTAACTGAAGGCCGCCTGGACTTCGGTCCCTGGGAGCAGATATTTTATGGTGAGTTTGACGGTAAGCGAAGAAAAAGGGTATTGGTAAAGATAATTGGAGAATAGGTTATTTAAGCCTGTTTTCTTAAAGCGGCAGGGGTAATCTTTTTTTCTGCCAGGGTCAATATAACTTCCGTAGCTAGGGAAATCAACATAACCGGGATTATTCCGTATATGATTTTTTTGACATTGAAGCTGGCTAATCCTTCAAATACCAGTTTACCTAATCCTCCGCTGCCAATTATGGCAGTTAAAACAGCAATACCATTGGTAAGTATAGCTGCAAACTTAATGCCGGCGAACATGGGCGGATAAGCATGGGGAAACCTGATAACTTTTAGTATTTGAAAGTTGGTAAGCCCTATCCCTTTGGCAGCTTCCAGATAAGCTGCGTCTACATTTTTAAGTCCTATATAAGTATTCTTGATGATTGGAAGCAAAGCCCTGAATAATATGGCCACTATGGCCGGCCTAAACCCTATGCCCATCAGGGGCACTACCAGGGCTACTACCGCAAAACTGGGAATAGCTTCAACCAGGTTAGCTAAGGTAATTATTACTACTGCCAATTTACGGTTATAAAGGGAAGCTACCGCTAGGGCTATACCTGCCAATATGCTTATGGCCAATGATCCGTAAGCAAGTGCCAAATGTTCTGCGGTAAGGGTTAAAATTTTACTAAACATTTCCATAATGATACCTTTTTTTCAGCAGTTTTTCCCCTAAAGCCCCTATTCCGTCAAAAATTAAAGCGATAAGGCCCACCCATATACCGGTAAATAGTATTAAAGGTTTATCATAGAGATGGATACCGGTTTGAAGGGGTGCCCCCAATCCGCCAGCAGCAATTAATCCCCCCAAAGTAATAACCCCGATAGTAAACACAACGGCAATTCTTATCCCCCCTGCAATTAACGGCAGGGCCAAGGGTATCCTGATTTTTATCAAGATATCTTTGCCGCTTAAACCAACAGCTTTCCCGGTTTCAATATAATCTTTTCCAATATTGGCCAGCCCCGAATAGGTATTTCTGGCAATAGGAAGGACAGAATACAGAATACAGGCCACAACGGTGGGCAGTTTTCCTAAACCCAGCAGGGGCAGCAGTAATACAAGTAAGGCCAGGGTTGGTATAACCTGGATGAGGTTTAATATATTAAATACGGTATTGGATATTTTCTTATTGGTGTATAGAACTATCCCTATCCCAATTCCTAAAAAAATGGAAAAAATCATGGCCAGCCCAAACATGCTTAAATGCTCCAGGGTACGTAATCCCAGTTTATGCATATCCCATAATTGGAATATTTCTGACAGCATCTAAACCAGCTCCAAAAGAAGTTTATCAGCAGTTATGATACCCATTGGCTGGCTATCCTGGGTTACCATAGCCAGGGTCAGCCCTTCTTGCTTTAATTCACTAATAGCTTCAGACAAAGGCCTGTAAGGGTTAAATTGCTTAATAGTTTCTGCAGCCTGTCCCAGATTTTTAGCCTTCAAATTGCATATTTGATTAAGGTAAGCTACTCCCTTAAATTTGTTATCTTTTAGTATTACCGCTAATTCTATATTAGACTGCCTCATTATTTCCGTTGCCTGTTCAGCGCTTGTATCTTCATCGAAAAGGTATTTTTTTTCCAGGGGAATCATCAGGTCTTTTACAGATAGGTTATCCATATGGAGAAATTTTTTATGGGAGCTTACCAGGTCGGAAACAAATTGATTCTTAGGCTCCAGTATGAGCTGGTTCGGCTTTCCTTCCTGGACCAGGCAGGCCTTGTCCATAATAGCTATCCGGTCTCCTAATTTAAAGGCTTCCTCTATATCATGGGTAACGAATACTATGGTTCTGCTCAGTTTTTGCTTTAGGTTTAAAAATTCTATTTGCAGCTGTTTGCGTAGAATAGGGTCTAAAGCCCCAAAAGGTTCATCCATTAATAGAAGGTAAGGGTCTTTAGCCATGGCCCGGGCCAGCCCCACTCTCTGCTGTTGACCCCCACTTAATTGATGGGGAAACCGTTGGGAAAAATCTTGGGGAAGATCTACCAATTTTAGCAGTTCTGCCACCCTGGATTTTATTTTTTCAGCATCCCAGCCTTCGATTTTAGGGATAAGGGCTATATTGTCCTGTATGTTTAAATGTGGCAGCAAGCCTATCTGCTGTATCACATAACCTATATTTCTTCTTAATTGTACCGGATTATAATTCATTACATTATGGCCGTTTATGGTTACTGTACCCTTATCCGGTTCAACCAGCCTGTTAATGGTTTTAAGGGCAGTAGTCTTGCCTGATCCGCTGGGCCCTATGAGTATTACCAGCTGTCCGCCTTCAATCTCCAAGTTAAAGTCTTTAAGGGCTGTGGAAGAGCCGTATTTTTTGGTAAGGCCCTGCATGGAAATAGATTGAATTTTTCCAAAGATTTTTTCTTCCATGTTAAATCAAGTATTTTATATCGCTAGTGTCACTGGGGTAGGTTAATATAGTTTCTTTTATCTGTCCGGAACTTAAATTGTGCTTTAAAGCCATGGAAAAAAGGTTAATAAGATCTTCCGCCTGGGGATAAAGAACATGGGCTCCCAGCAGCTTACCGGTATTTGCCTCTTTTATTATTTTAATAGCGGTATGCTTTAATCCCAAACGCCTGCTGTTATACCAGTTTGAAGTATCTGTAAAATCTGTTTCATACTGCCAGCCCTGTTGTTTTGCCCTTTCTTCACCCAATCCCACTGAGGCTAAGGGGGGCAGAGTAAAGACCACTGAGGGGACCACCGAGTAATCCATTTTTTTGCTATTTCCATTTATAATATTAAAGGCTGCTGTTTTTCCTTCCATAGAGGCGACCGGTGTTAGGGGAGGGCTGGATTGTACGCAATCCCCCGCTGCATAAATATGGGGACTGCTAATACTCTGCATGTAGGGGTTCACTATTATAGCATCCCCATATTTAACTTCTGCTTGTTCCAGCCTTAATTGGTCTATATCTGCAATTCTTCCCGCTCCATGTACGACCAAGTCGCATTGGCAAGTTCTTTTATCAGTTACAACTATGGTCTTGCTGCCATTCTTTTTAATTTCTTTGGCTGGTGAGCCTGGAATAAATTTTATATTGGCTTCTTTAGTAATTTGAAGCAGTTTTTCTACCAGGTCCGGGTCAAATACAGGCAGGGGGTTATAATCATTATGGATTATGGTAATATCTATGCCAGCGGTGGCGGCTATGTGGGCCAGCTCAAAAGAAATAAACCCTCCCCCAATAAACAACAGGGATCCAGGAAGTTCGGCAGTTTCTAAAAACTGTTCACTGGTAATGGCATATTGTTGTCCTTCTATGCCCAAAGGCCTAGGTTTAGCCCCGGTGGCAATCAGTATTTTATCTGCCTTAAGAGTATGGGATCCCACCTGCAGGTGGTGGGGGCTGCTAAAATAGGCAGCACCCTCTATAACCTCAATTCCAGCTTTAACAAAAGCATCCTTTCTTTTAGCAGGAAAGGGTTGGGTAAAAGTCCTTTTAAACTTAATAAGGGAGGACCAATCAGTTTTTATCCGGCCTTCAAACAAGGAATCAATATTATGGGAGTAGCGTACCAGTTGAGCTGCCCCCCACAAAATTTTTTTAGGATCACAGCCTTTGTTGGGGCAGGTTCCTCCCCACAGATCTTTTTCTATCACTGCTACTTTCAAGCCATTTTTGCTGCATTCGAAAGCAGCAGCAGTAGCAGCCACGCCACTGCCAATTATAGCAACATCAAATAAGCTGTTCATTTCCCTCCCTTAATTTATAAGGCCTTGTGCCAGTAGATAATCCCTGGCAATATCCTTAGCTTCCCTTTGCTCTACGTCATACTGGTAGTTTAGCTGCCTCATAGTATCGGTATCAATTTTATTTTCCAGTTTTAGTAAAGCTTCCATTGCCTGGCTATTTTCCATCAGGCCGCGGTTAACCAGCACAATGGCATCATATGGTATCAAGGCATTTTTATCATCTTCTAAAAACATTAATTCAAAACGGTCTATACGGGTATCAGTAGTATATCCTGAAATGGCATCCACGTTCCCGTTTTTTATGGCTTCATACATCAAGGTAGGTTCCATCTGGGCTGTTTGGCCGAAGGTAATTCCGTAGACTTCTTCCAGCTGGGGCAGGCCGTCAGGCCTGGTAGCAAATTCCGGGTCAGTGCCTATGGTTAATTGTCCTGCCAGACCGCCTAGCTGGCTGATGGTGCTCATGCTGTTCTGCAGGGCCCATTTTCGGGGACAGCAATACCGTAATTGTCTTGAAAGCCAATATTTACTGCGATATGTATATCATCTTTTTCCATCATTCCTGCTTCTGATTCAGTGTATACTATCTCAGGGTCCCAGGTTTTTTTCTGAGGTAAATCCAGTATAACGCTGTAGGCAGTACCGGTATATTCCACATAAGCATCAATCTGGCCTTGTTTTAAGGCTTCATAATTAATGGAACTTCCGCCCAGTCCTTCCTGTACCTCAGCTTCAATGCCTTCCTCATCCAGCAAAAGGGCAATCATATGGGCCAAAATATATTGTTCGTTGAAAGGTTTGGATCCGATTACTACTTTCTGGCTGGCACAGGATGATGAAAGTAGAATAAATACTATTAATAAAATTAAAGAAAGGGCTATAATAAATTTCTTCCTGCCGTGCATGGCCTTGGCTTCCTTTCCCTTTATTGCAATTAATAGTTACTTTATCACCAAAACCCTAAAGTACTCAATCAAGTTTTTATTAGCTTATTTAAACTTCCAATTGGTCAAAATATTTTCCCGGTCAAATACTTTTATAGCCAGTTTTAGCAGTAGGGGACAAGTTATCAGAAGCACCACACACCCTAGGAGCAGATACAGGTAATTTATTAAGAACAATCCAGCAATCTGCAAACCTATCAGTAAATAAATGGGGAATATAATGGTGCTCCCTATACCCTGGGCTGACCTTATATCAGTAGTTTTAGAGGAAAATATTATACTGATGATGGTAATAATAAAGGAAATAGTGGGGCTTAAAATCAAGGCGGTTACTACCCATTCCAGGTTAGGAAGGGGTATAATCTGGGCTTTAAGGTAGGCCAGTATATTTATGTTTATGCTTAAAACAATGAAATTGATGGTAGAAATTACAAATGAAGGTATCATACTGGTAAGGGTTTTTCCCAGCAGCAGCTCACTGGTTTTAATGGGGGTAGCCAGCAGCGGCTCCAAGGTCCTGGAATCCTTTTCCATAATAATAGAAGCGGGAGCAATAAGGCTAGGTACCATGGCTGGGATAAGCAGCAAAAATATAGTAAACTGCTTAACCATAAAGCCTATCATAGCAGTAGTAATGTCTACCTGCTCCCCAAATATCTTGGCAGTAAAATCTGATATTTCAGAATCCTGGGTAAAATCCATGAACAGCATCAAGCCCAAGGGCAGAAAGACAGAAAAGATTAAGCTAACCATTAAGGTGGGAGCCCAAATGCTTTTGTTTCTAATTACTTCCTTAATTTCTTTTTTAAAAATTAAAAGGGCATTATTCATTTCTTTCCTGCTTTATTAGGTTAAGGTAAATTTCTTCCAGGCTTTCCTTTATTTCATTAAAGTACACTATTTGTGCTCCATCCTGGATCAGCTGCTTAATTATATTGGCATTAGTCTGCTCCGGCTTTTCAAGGTCAAGTATCAGCTTATTCTCTTTAGCTTCTACCTCAATTACTCCCGGTATGCTTCTTACTGATAGCTGGAAAGGGCCAGCTGGTTGGGCTAAAATAATTTCTGCTTTTCTTATTTTTTGATCTTTTTGAAGTTCATCCAAAGAGGCGACCTTAATGATCTCTTTATTTATAATACACACTCTGTCAGAGAGGCTGGAAGCTTCATTTAAATTGTGCGTACATAGAAAAACAGTAGTATTTTCATTTTTTAAAGAATAAATAAAATCCCTTACCATATGGGCGCTTTCCGGATCCAGCCCTGAGGTTGGTTCATCTAAAAAAAGTATCTTAGGCTGATGGACCAGGGCCCGGGCCAATGCTAGTTTCTGCTTCATGCCCTTGGAAAAAGTAACCACCAGTTCATCCTTTCTGGACCATAGCTTAAACATCTTAAGCAATTTTTCTATCTGGGCATCCTTTTGGGCTGCCGCCATATGGTAAAAGGAAGCAAAATAGGACAAATTCTCATAGGCAGAAATCTTTTCATACATTCCAGGGGTTTCGGTAAGTATCCCTATTATGGACCGGATATAAGTGCTGTCCTGTTGGGGGGAACGGCCATCAATGGTTATGTCTCCACTGGTGGGGGCCATAAGGGTAGAAAGCATTCTTATGGTAGTGGTTTTACCTGCGCCATTGGGGCCTAAAAAGCCAAATATTTCACCTTCACCTACCTTAAACGAAATATTATTAACAGCCAGAAAACCATTAAATTTTTTAGTTAGATTATCTGCAGTTATCATAACCAGGCCCGATACTATATTTGTCACCGTCAAATAGGTATAATAATTAATATTTAAATATTAGTAAAGAAGAAAACATTGAAAAAGAACATAGATGTGCTGGTTATAGATAATTATGATTCATTTACTTATAACCTGGTGCAGTACCTTGGATGCTTAAAGCAGAACATAAAGGTGATTAGAAATGACAAGGTTACTATTAGCCAGATAGAACAATTAAAACCTTCCAGGATCCTAATATCCCCCGGCCCTGGCAGGCCTAAAGATGGTGGAATATCCAAACAGGTTATAGAAGAATTTTACCAAAAGGTTCCCATACTGGGAGTTTGTCTGGGCCATCAGTGCATAGGTGAAGTATTTGGGGCTAAGGTCATTAACTCCAGCCAGGTAGTGCATGGGAAAACCAGCCTAATATATCACGATGGTTTAACCGTTTATAGTAGGGTACGCAATCCTTTCCGGGCAGCCAGGTACCACTCCCTGATAGTAGATATCTCTACCATCACCCCTCCCTTGACTATTTCTGCCCAAACCGAAGAGGGAATAGTCATGGGAATAAGACACTGCCAATATCCTTTAGAGGGAATACAATTTCATCCTGAATCATTTTTAACCAGGCAGGGAATGAAAATCTTAAAGAACTTCCTTAAACTATGAGTATAACTACTGTATTTAAAAGACTTAATATAAAAATAAGCCCACAAGATTTTTTCTATAATATTGAAAACAGGGGACCATTAATTTTTTTGGACAGCAGCCTCCCTTCCCCCTATTCCTGTTTTTCCTATCTGGGGTGGGATCCTTTAATGGTGTTTAGCAGTTACGGGGACAAGAACTTGTTTGTTTCAGAGTGCAAGTTAGATTTCATGCCTGGCCAGCATCCTTTAAAGTCCTTAGACCGTTTGCTTAAGACTGTAGGGGAGCAAAGAGAGAAAAATTTTTTCTGGGCTGGCAATAATAAAATAAAAAAAATAGGCAAATTAGGTCACCTTCCTTTATTTAAAGGAGGTTTTATGGGCTATTTTGCCTATGAGTTAAAAAACTATATTGAAAAGTTGCCCCAGACTGCTGCAGATGATTATAAAATGCCCTTAATTTATTTGATATTTCCACGTAAAGTAGCTGCTTTTAATCACAAAAATAAGCAGTGGAATTATATAAGGATATTTGAGAATAACAACCTGGGAAAAATAAAGGATGTAATAGGCCAAGAATCTAAGAAACTGGAAGAAATGATAAACAGCAGGCAAAGTGGCTATAAGATGATTTTAGAAAAGTATAAGGGCTTGGATCTAAAAAATTCTGTGATGCAGTCAAACTTTTTAAAAGATAATTATAAGTCTGTAGTAAATAGGGCAAAGGAATACATAAAACAGGGGGATATATACCAGGTAAATCTAAGCCAGAGGTTCAAATATAGCGCTGATATAGAGCCCAAGGATTTTTATTATATTTTAAGAAGAATAAATCCGGCTCCCTTTTCAGCCTTGGTTAAAGCTGATGATTTTTATATTGCCAGCTCTTCTCCTGAAAGATTCCTTTTTAGCCAAAACAATCATATTCAAACCAGACCCATAAAGGGCACCAGGCCCAGGGGTAAAAACGCAAGGGAAGATAAAAGATATAAGCTACAGTTAAAAAACAGCATGAAAGACAGGGCAGAGTTAAATATGATTGTTGACCTGGAAAGGAATGATTTAGGAAAATTTTGTGATTATGGCAGTGTAAAGATAATGGCCCATGCAGTAATTGAGAAGTATGCGCAGGTTATGCACTCAGTATCTACCGTATGCGGAAAAGTGAAAGAAAATACAAGTTTTGTAGATATACTAAAGGCCACCTTTCCCGGCGGATCTATTAGCGGAGCTCCCAAAATTAGGGCAATGCAAATTATAGATCAATTAGAACCCTGTCAAAGAGGGGTATATACCGGTAGTATAGGATATATTTCTCTAGATGGTTGTTTTGATTTCAATATAGCGATAAGAACCATTATAATTAAAGGTAAGGATTATTATTACAATGTTGGTGGAGGAATTGTAGCTGACTCTGATGCAGAAAGTGAATACCAGGAGACCTTGGATAAGGGCCGGGCTATTGAGCAGGCATTTGATTTTTTTAAAATTGACTGCAGCGGAAAGAGAAATTTATGGCCTTAAAAATTATGTTGAACAATAAATTTTATACCTTACAGGAAGCAGCCATTCCAGTTATGGACAGGGGCTTTCTTTTTGGGGATGGAATATTTGAGACCATGAAAAGTAGTGGGGGTAAAGTTTATGCCCTGGAGAAACACCTAAGCCGGTGGCAGATGGCTATGGATGATTTATGCTATGGTCATAAAATAAATCCAGATGATATCAAAAAGGCCATTAGCTCGACCCTGGAAAAAAATGGATTGCAGGCCAAAAAAGCCTATATTAAACTTATAGCTACCAGGGGAAGGTTTAAGGGTGAACTAAATTTCTCTTTGGTGGCTAAACCTAATATATTGATAATAACAAAGCCTCTTAAACCTTACCCTGTTCAGTATTATAGGCAGGGAGTAAAAATAATAAAATCTGAAGTAACCAGGCCTGCTTATGGCGGTATTGCTTACCGTTATAAGCTGATAAATTATTTTGAGAATATATATGCTAAGAATGAAGCTGTGGGGAAGCAAGCCCAAGAGGCAATATTTTTAACGGAGAAGGGTACAGTTCTAGAAGGAGCTACCAGCAATATATTTATGGTAAAAAACCAACAGGTTTATACTACGCCTCTTACTTATAATATTCTGCCTGGCATAACCAGGCAGATGGTTATAGAGGAATGCAGGCATCACCATATTAAGCTAAGGGAGAAAAAATTTAGTTTTCCAGACCTGGTTGCTGCTGATGAAATTTTTATAACTAACTCCATAATGGATGTCATGCCAGTTACTTCAATTGAAAATTTTTCGGTTGGTAATAAAACTGTAGGACCCATTAGTAGTTTGATGGCCTCTTTATTTACCAACCAATACCCAGAGTAATTATCTCTTTGGTTTTTTGCATCAACTATATTATTATTATTTAAAATAATATGGAAAGGAAAATGATGGACATATATCAAGAAGCATTAGTTATGCATAGGAAATACAGGGGTAAGATAGATGTAATAAGCAAGGTAGCCACCAAGGATGAGCACGATCTTGCCCTGGCTTATTCACCGGGGGTAGCTGAACCCTGCCGGGAAATAGCCAAAGATCCCTCTCTACTTAACACCTATACCGCCCGGGCCAATATGATAGCGGTGGTAAGCGATGGGTCTGCGGTTTTAGGCCTGGGCAATATTGGGGCCAGGGCATCATTGCCGGTAATGGAAGGCAAATGCGTGCTGTTCCGTAATTTCGGCGGTGTTTCTGCTTTTCCGATTTGTATCGAAAGCCAGGATACAGACACCATAGTAAATACGGTAAAACTGCTGGAGCCTTCTTTTGCGGGTATAAACCTGGAAGATATTTCAGCGCCCCGCTGTTTTGAAATAGAGGAAAGGCTTAAGGCAGAGACAGGAATGCTTACCTTCCATGATGACCAGCACGGAACCGCTATTGTGACCTTGGCCGGCCTGTTTAATGCCCTGAAGGTATATGGCAAGAAACTGGCAGAGATAAATATTGTACTTAGCGGCGCGGGAGCGGCCGGTACTTCCATAGTGTATCTGCTCAATCACCTGGGGGCCAAGAGGCTAAAGGTCTGTGATTCCAAAGGCATGCTGGCGCCCTCCCGCCAGGACCTAAATCCCTATAAGGCTAAAATAGCAGAGCTTACCAATGCTGAAGATATTACCGGGGACCTGGCCCTAGCCCTGCAGGATGCCGATGTATTTATAGGGGTATCTGCTGCCGACATACTGACCGAAGATATGGTAAGGAGCATGGCGGATAAGCCCATTATCTTCGCCATGGCTAATCCCGAACCGGAAATTTCTCCAGCACTGGCAGCTAAATGCGGGGTAGAGATAATGGCTACCGGAAGAAGCGACTATCCCAACCAGGTCAATAATGTACTGGCTTTTCCCGGAATATTCAGGGGTGCGCTGGATGCACAGGCTAAAGAGATCAACATGGAAATGAAAGTGGCTGCGGCCAGGGCTATTGCCGGCATTATTAAGGATGAACTTTCAACCGATTATATAATTCCCAAGCCCTTTGATCCCAGGGTGTTGCCAGCGGTAGCAGTAAGCGTAGCCAAGGCGGCAGTAGAAACTGGCTATGCTCCCCCGGATGTAGACCTGGATCTTATTGAAGGAAAGGCAAAGGACTTGATAG
>JAQVDY010000023.1 GCA_028698215.1 Actinomycetota bacterium
TGGACAGCTCAGGAAAAGACGAAGTGTATATAGGGAGGCTAAGGGAAGACGAATCTGTGCCTAATGGTATTAACCTATGGGCAGTAGGGGATCAGCTGAGAAAGGGCGCTGCGCTTAATGCAGTACAAATTGCTGAAGCCTTGATTGAAGGCTAACCCTTTTCCTTTATTTTTTGAATATATTCCACCCTTTTTTTCAGGATTTTTTCAAAACCCCTGTCTGTGGGGTAATAGTATCTTTTGCCTTTCAGTTTTTGGGGGAGATGTTCTTGACCTACGATTCCGTGCTGGTAATCATGGGCATATTTGTAACCTTGCCCATAACCTAGATCTTTCATCAGTTTAGTAGGCGCATTTCTAATATGCAGTGGAACCGGCAATGCCTGGTGGGCATTAACATCTTTTTTGGCCTGCCCATAAGCTTTATATACAGCATTGCTTTTGGGAGCCAAGGCCAGGTAGCCAGCTGCTTCAATGATAGCAAGGTAGCCTTCGGGCGGACCGATAAATTCAAAGCTCTGTTTAGCAGCTAGGGCTACAGTAAGGGCATTGGTGTCAGCCAGGCCAATATCTTCAGCGGCAAACCTTACCAGCCTCCTGATAATATAAAGGGGATCTTCACCTGATTCCAGCATTCTAGTTATCCAGTATATAGCTGCATCAGCATCGCTGCCTCTCAGGCTTTTATGGACTGCAGATATTAGATTAAAATGCTCTTCACCATTTTTGTCATACAGCAGTGATTTGGATTGGATTATATTTTCAATCAACTTCCGGTCAATAATAACCTTTTGACCTCCTTTATGGGCAGAATTAAAAGCTAATTCCAAAATATTATAGGCAATACGTATGTCTCCATCGGCATAATCGCTAATATGCTTTAGGGTTTGCTCTTCTAGCTCTACCTGGTATTTGCCGTACCCCTTTTCCTTATCTTCCAAGGCTCTTTTAAGTAGCACTATTATTTCTTCTGGTTCCAATTTATTTAACACAAATACCTTACAGCGGGATAGCAATGCTGAATTTATCTCAAAGGAGGGGTTCTCTGTAGTGGCACCTACCATTATAATGGTGCCATTTTCTATAAAAGGAAGGAAAGCATCCTGCTGCGCTTTATTGAAACGGTGTATTTCATCAATGAATAGAATGGTCCTTTGCCCTTCTTGGTCCAGGTAATACTGGGCCCGGTCCATTACTTCCTTAATCTGTTTTATTCCGGAAGTTACAGCAGAAAATGATACAAACCTGCAATGGGTGGTATTAGCCATGATCCTGGCCAGGGTAGTCTTCCCTGAACCTGGAGGCCCCCAGAAAATAATGGAGCTGATTTTATCCTGTTCCAGCATCTCCCTTATAACTTTACCTTCGCCAACCAGGTGCGGTTGGCCTATGAAACCGGCCAGGGAAGCTGGCCTCATCCTTTCTGCCAAGGGATGATTAGCTTCACTAGATGCCTTTTCTGTTTTTTGTTGGTCAAAAAGTGTCATAGCCTAACCTTCTATCATTTTAAGGAATAATTTTCTATGCCGGGGACCATCAAATTCTGTAAAATATATTCCCTGCCATGTCCCCAATACCAAATTAGAGTCTTCTACTATTATAGTTAATTGTGGCCCAAAAAAACTGCTTTTTATATGGGCATCTGAATTTCCCTCCAGGTGGCTGTATCCTTCTCTGGCTGGAATCATTTTATTTAATTTAGTAATAATATCGGTTTTAACTGAAGGGTCTGCAGCTTCATTTATAGTCAGTGCTGCGGTAGTATGGGGTACAAATAAACAGGCCAGGCCTTCAACAAAATTATTATCTTGAACTATTTTCTTAATCTGGTAAGTTATATCTATTAGTTCAACCCGGCTGGAAGTTTTTATAGATAAAGTATGCAGCATGTCTCCCTTTCCCTATGCTTATAATAAAAGATTTGTTAATTTTTAAAAACAGTATAAATAATATATTTAAAATTTTAAGTTATGGCAATATTTGGTATATTATTATAGGAGTTGGAAACGGTGCTATTATGATACAAAAATTTGATGTGGTGGGAATAGGTAATGCCATTGTGGATATGGTAGCCAATATTGATGACAGCTACCTGGAGTTAAACCTTTTAAATAAAGGCTCCATGAAACTCATTGACCACTCTGCTTCTGCTAAAATATGTAATTCTATTAATATTATTGGCCAGGACTGTGGAGGCTCTGCAGCTAATACCGTTGCTGGTCTGGCCAGTATGGGCAATAAGGTAGCTTTTATCGGGAAAGTTAACCAAGACAGCTACGGCTATGCTTTTGAAACCAGCCTTAAAAAAATAGGAGTTTATTTTAATACTCCAAAAGCAAAAGGCAGCTCTCCCACTGCTCATTGCATAGTGTTGGTAACTCCGGATGCCCAGCGTACTATGAATACCTGTTTGGGAGTTGCTGGTAGCCTGGGCCCTATGGATATAGATGAAGAAATAATAGCTGCAAGCTCTATCATATACATGGAGGGTTATCTTTGGGATAAGGAAGAAGCCAGGCAGGCTATCTATAAAGCTATGGATATAGCTGTAAACAATGGAGGGAAAACTGCTTTAAGCTTATCTGACTCTTTTTGTGTTTCCAACCATAGGGAAGAATTTAGGGACCTGGTAGAAAAAAAAGTAAATATACTTTTTGCCAATGAGCAGGAAATAACCTCCTTATTTGGAACAGAATCATTTTGGCTGGCGGTGGAAAGATGCAAAGAGTTAGACTTAGTTTGTGCTCTTACCAGAGCTGAAAATGGTTCAGTAATAGTAGAAAAAGGCAAGGTGTTTACCGTAGACAGCGTTAAACCTTCTAAATTGGTGGATACCACCGGGGCAGGGGATATGTATGCTGCGGGATTCCTGCATGGGTACTTAAAGGGGTATAATTTAGAGCAATGCGGTAAAGCTGGAAGTATAGCGGCCAGTGAGGCTATTAGCCATTTCGGGGCTAGACCCCGGCAATCATTGGCCCAATTATTGTCAAATATTACATTTTAACTAACAGGATGGTGATTATGGAAAATATGCAGTCAGCCCAGGTGGGTGTATTTGGGGGATCAGGATTTTATTCCTTTCTAAAAGACCCAGTGGAAATTGAAGTAGATACCCCTTACGGCCAGCCTTCTGATAAAGTGGTATTGGGTAATGTTGAAGGAATAAAAGTGGCATTTATGCCCAGGCATGGGAGGCAGCACAATATTCCGCCTCATAAAATAAATTATAGGGCTAATTTATATGTAATGAAAAAATTAGGGGTGACACAGATATTCGGGCCTTGTGCTGTAGGAAGCCTCCAGCCCCATATCAAGCCTGGCCAGTTTGTTATATGTAATCAGTTTGTGGATAGAACCAAGGGGAGAATAGATACTTTTTATGATGGACCCAAGACTATACATGTTTCTGCGGCCAACCCATATTGTACCCGGTTGGGATCCATTGTTTATAATAAAGCTCAAGAAATGGGTTTAGACTGCCATGCCCAGGGGACGGTGGTGGTAGTACAGGGTCCAAGATTCAGCACTAAAGCTGAAAGTAAATGGTTTTCCAACCAGGGCTGGGAAGTCATTAATATGACCCAATATCCTGAAGCCTATTTAGCCCGGGAATTAGAAATTTGCTATGTAAACATATCATTGGTTACAGATTATGATGCCGGGCTTGAAGACTTTCCTCAAATAGAGCCGGTATCCAGCGACGCAATTATAGAAATGTTTAAACAGAATAATGATAAGTTAAGGGAGTTATTATTTAAATCCATACCCCTGTCGGTTAGGGATCGTAATTGTATTTGTCCAACTGCTTTGAAAGATGCAGTAGTCGGTTAATATTATGAGAATTTTGTGGGTATATAACACAATTTCTGGTGGTATATCCTCTAAAGCCATAAAAAAGGCCGAGGAGGCATTAAGTGCAAACCATCATATAGTACATATAATTAAAGCTACAGAAATAGGTCAGGCCCATTTAAAATTAAGGCATTTTTTATCTGATGCCCGCAATGTTGAATCCATAGATATGGTAGCTGCCTTAGGCGGTGACGGGTTAATAAATGAGGCTGTAAATGCATTGGCCTATACTGATATTCCTATGGGGATAATGCCCTGTGGCACCACTAATGCTTTTGCCAAAGAAAAAGAAATACCCCTTTCTTTTAAGGATGCAGTAGAAATTTTTAATGACAATAACCTGCAGACTATTGATTTGGGTTGCCTAAACCAGGATAAATATTTTATTATGATGTGCTCTTACGGATTTGATGCTAAGGCTATTTCTGAAATCAGCCAGATGGTAAAAAAAAGGTTAAAAATATTTGCTTACCTATTTTACGGAATAAAGGCATTTTTGCTAGATAATCCCGTTAAGATTTCAGTTAAGGTTCAAAATGAAGGTAAGGCTTACAGCGGGTATTATTGCATAATTAATAATATAAAATCCTATGGTAATCCTATGGCTAAAATTACTCCCCATGCTTCTACCTATGACGGTCTTTTAGATGTCTGTATATTTAAAAATCCTCATAAATTCAGCTTTATAAGAAATACTGCTGGTATTTTTACTACCAGGCACATAAATTACAAAGATGTCATATACTTCCAGACCAGCCATTCGGTTAGTATAGGGATAGAGGAAAGTCAGCAGGAAAAACCAGAATATTTAAGGGTTCAGATGGATGGAGATGTCTTTAACCAGCTGCCGGTAGAAATCCAATGTGCCCGGAAAGCATTGAGAATTTATTTACCGGGGAGACAATAACAATAATGAAAATAGTAGTAGCTTGTGATAAATACAAAGGTAGCCTTTCAGCGGTTGAAGTATGCAATATTATAAAATCGGCCATAGTGGATGCCGATAAACGAATGGAAGTGGCAATAAAACCCATGGCAGATGGGGGAGAAGGCACAGTGGAAACCATGGTGGAAAGCCTGGGAGGTAAAATGGTGGCAGTGCCAGTAAGGGGACCCTTGGGTAAGGAGGTAATGGCCCAGTATGGGATTATTGGAGATGGCACTGCGGTAATTGAGATGTCTTCTGCTTCAGGCATAGCGTTGATGGAAAAAAGCAGCCTTAACCCTATGGAAACTACTACATATGGAACTGGCCAGCTGATAGATAATGCGCTGCAAAAAGGCTGCAGTCGAATAATTATTGGAATAGGGGGCAGCGCCACTAATGATGGCGGAATGGGTATGGCACAGGCATTAGGGGTAAAATTTTATTCCAGGAAAGGCCAACAGCTTGGTTTTGGTGGAAAACAGCTTATCCAAATTGAACGAATTGATATGTCAGGCTTAAATCCCAAAATAAGGGAAACAGTAATTGAAGTGGCTTGTGATGTTGATAACCCGCTGACGGGGCCGCAAGGAGCCGCCTATATTTACGCTCCCCAAAAAGGAGCTACTCCTGAAATGGTAAAGGAGCTGGACCAGGGTTTAAAAAAAATGGCCAGGGCAGTTAAAAAGGATATAGGCATGGATATCGACCAGGTGAAGGGAGCAGGAGCTGCCGGAGGCCTGGGAGCGGGATTAGCAGCATTTTTAGGTGCTATTCTCAAACCGGGTACAGATATTATCATGGAAGCTATTGGTTTAAGGCAGTCCCTGGAGGGGGCTAGCCTGGTTATAACCGGGGAAGGAGCTATGGATAGGCAGACTTTTTTTGGAAAAAGCGCTTATGGAGTAGCCAGGACTGCAAGAGAGGCGGGAGTGCCGGTAATCACTATCAATGGTTCTGTTTTAACCTCTAGAAAAGAGGTAGAATCTGGGAAGGCCAGCTTGTTTGATGGAAATTTTTCTATAATAAACAGGCCTATGGACCTGGCACAAGCCATAAAGGATAGCAGGGAACTGGTTTATGATGCTGCGACCGAACTGATAGAGTTTTTTTTAAGTATTTATAATTATAAAAAAAATTCAACTTAAAAGGAGGTACTATATGAAATTAGTGGGAGATGTTGAAATTGAAGGAATTGAAAAAATAAAGAGTGGTAAAGTAAGGGAGATGTTTTCCTTAAATGATCATATAATGATAGTAACTACAGACCGTATATCAGCTTTTGATTATATATTGCCCACTTTAATACCTTTTAAAGGAGTATTATTAAACCAGATATCCATTTTTTGGTTCGACTATTTAAAAAGGATTATAGAAAATCACCTTTTGGAAACTGATATAAATAATTTTCCTAAAAAGTTAAGAAAAAACAAGGATATGTTAAATGGAAGATCGGTTTTAGTAAAAAGGGCTAAAATATATCCCATAGAATGTGTGGTCAGGGGATATATTACAGGTTCTGGTTGGGAAGAATACCAGCAAACTAATGCTATAGGTGATTTAAAATTGCCCAGAAACCTAAAAAACTGCAGTAAGCTGCCTGAACCCATATTTACTCCTACCACCAAGGAAGTATCAGGGCATGATGTTTCTATTACCATCAATAAAGCTAAGAGAATCTTTGGAGCCAAAGTAGTAGAGTATTTAAAAGAAAAAAGCATAGAGTTATACATTAAGGCTGCTGATTATGCCCTTAAGAAAGGTATAATCATTGCTGATACCAAATTTGAATTTGGTGTAGTAGATAATAAAACTATACTGGTCGATGAAGTACTTACTCCAGACTCTTCTAGGTTTTGGCCTATGGACGAATACCAGGAAGGAAGACAGCAAAACAGCTTTGACAAACAGTATGTTAGGGATTATCTGCTTTCTACGGATTGGGACCGAAATTCCCCGCCTCCTGAACTGCCGCAGGAAATAGTGGAAAAAACTTCTCAAAGGTATATAACTGCTTATGAAAAACTGGCTGGAAAGAAGTTTGACTGGAAATGATAACAGTAGATGTACTATTTTCTAACCGTACAGACCCCAACACCCTATCAGTAAGGCTGGAGCAATCACTAGCTGCGGTAATAGATGTAATTAGGGCCACTTCTACTATAACTGTGTTGCTTGCTTCTGGCTGTGAAAGCATAATAGTGGCAGCTAACAAAAAACAGGCTTTTGATCTTAAGAAAAAGAATCCCGGGTATATTTTATGCGGTGAGGAGGGAGGGTTGGCCCCTAAAGGTTTTGATTACGGTAATTCCCCCCTGGAGCTTTCCAAACTAGATCTAGAACAAAAAACAGTTATACTAAAAACTACCAATGGCACTGTATCCCTGCATTTGGCCCAAAGCTGCAGGGCTGGTTACACCTTATCATTATTAAATATGGCCTATGCCATAAATAAGATATTGGATCAACTTCAAAATAATGGCCATGATTTATTGCTGATCTGTTCGGGCCAGGAAGGGCGTATTGCTTACGACGATGTTTATACTGCCGGAGTGGCAGTTAAATATATATTGGGTTATGGCGGCAGCTTTAGGTTTACAGATTCTGCCAAAATGGCTTTAAGTTTGGCCTTAAGTGAGGCTGATATGGAAAGTGCATTAAAAAAATCCAGCAGTGCCCAAGCATTGGTTAATATAGGACTGGAACAGGATATTGCTTTTTGTGCCCAGCTAGATAAGTATAGCTTGGGAGGAAAACTTGTTTATGATTCAGGACTGCTGAAAATAGGAGCTATTTAATTTGAACAGGGTCCAAAATATACTTCCCCTTCCAGCATTTGGACTCCTTTGGAGGAGAACCAGTATTTTCCTTCCAACACAGGGTCTATCCTTAAGATATAATCGCCTTCTTGTTCAATATCATTCACTAAAACTGAAATAGTAGCGCTTTCTCCCGGTTTAAGATCCTGCTCCAAGGCAGTCCTGGTAGGATTGTCATAGTTTTCTGTGTCCTGCTGCTTATGGTAAAAGTGATATCCGATTCTTACCATATGCTCTCCATCTTTTTTCCATGTGAAGTCAGAGTTATTAGTGATTTCTATTTTTATATAATTGTCCTGGTTAAGGCAAAGATAACTAGGAACAAAACCCTTTATATCTGCACCCACTGAAGCTGAATCATAATCTACCTGTTCTTCTATTACTTCAATCACTTCTTCTTCCTGTTGCTGGGATGCAGTACCTTCTTCTGCCGGGGTTTCTATTGGGGTTTCAGGTTCAGCTGGTTGTTCCTGTGATTGTGAACAGGATAACGCTCCCGTTATGATTAGGGCTGTAACTAGTAGTATCAATAAGAGTTTTAGACCTATTCTATTTATCATGATTGATTTACCTCGCCTTTATTTATTCTGTTAGTTTTTGTACATTATAAATTAGTTTGGTTGTTTTTTAAATAAAAGATATTTAAAATAAGAGCAAAAAGGTAAAAAACATGGGCAGCTTGCAAATAGTAGGAATTCTGTTTCTCCTGTTAATAGGGAGTATAATAATTGGGGCTGCCATATTGCTGTTTCCCGTTGTAAGGTTAATAAAAAAATATAAGGAGCTTTCAAATAAGTTGGAAAACCAGTTGTTGCCATTAGCAGGGCAGCTAAAAGAAAGCAGTGCCCGGCTAAATAAGGAAATGGAAGCCATACCTACAATAAAAGCTGATATAGAAGAGAAATTTTTAGAGGTAAGGGATTTGTTAGAGCAGATTAGGAAGATGCAGAAAAACCCTCTCAGGCAGTTTATGGGTTCTTCTTTTGAATTAATATCAATGTTTAATAAGGGGAGGCAAGATGAGTAATCAGGATAATGGTCACGGCAATTCTGTTGGTATAATTATTTCATTATTTACCGGATTATTTATAGGAGCGGTTATAGGCATGCTGTATGCTCCAAAATCAGGCAAGGAATTAAGGGAAGATATCCGGGAGAAAAGTGAAGAGGTAAAAGAAAAAAGTAAGAAATCAATAGACATTGCCATGAATAAAACCAAAGACTTGATTGAGCAAAGCAGTGAAAAAGTTTCAAGTTTTAAACATAAGAGTGATGAATTTCTGGATAGAAGTAGGGAAAAGGTTAAAAAAACTGCAGATAAAGTAGCTTCTAAGCTGGATAAAGTAATCAAAGAAGGAAAACAGGCTGCTAAAAAAGCTGAACAGGAAATGTCATAATCTGGAAACTAATTAATGATTGAAAAAGAATTAATCCGCAAAGTTTTGTCTGCTATGCTAAGCGGTGGTGGGAATTTTGCTGAAGTTTATTTACAGAAAAGTAAAAATAATACCTTAAAGCTGGAAGACAGTAAAATTGAAAATGCTGTCAGCGGATTTGATTTGGGTTGCGGTTTAAGGGTATGGAAAGATAACCGCACTTTTTATGGATATGTTAATTCTATTGAACCAAAGCTGTTATTGCAATCTGCCAGGGAACTGGGGAGGGCTGCTGGTCTAGGAAAAAACCCTTACCCATTGCAATTATCCCCTAAACAATTTGAACCATTAGAGATTTTGGATAATTTTTCTTTACCTGGTAATAACCGTAAAAAAAATATTTTATTAGAGGTAGATGAAGCCTGCAGGAAATATAGTAAGAATATAGTACAGGTCAGCTCATATATTGCAGATGGGCAACAGGAAACATATATAGCCAATTCACAGGGTGTGTTCTCCCAGTTTTTTTTACAGAAAGTCATTCTTTCTGTAAATGCTATAGCCAGAAAAGGAAAAGAGGTTAGGACAGGGCATAAATCCTTTGCTAAAACCTTGGGTTATGAAATGTTTGACCTTAAAAAACCAAAAGAGATAGCTGAAGAGTCAGCAGCTATTGCCATAAATATGCTGGAAGCAAGGAATGCGCCTACAGGGCAAATGCCGGTAGTAATTGGGCCTGCATTTGGAGGAGTAATTTTTCATGAAGCTTGCGGCCATGGTCTGGAAGCGGATGCTATTGTAAAAGATGCTTCCGTATTTAAAGATATGATTGGCAAAAAAATAGCTTCAGAATTAATCACTGCAATAGATGATCCTGCATTGAAAGGCCATTGGGGATCGTATAGCTTTGATGACGAAGGATATCCTGCTGAAGAGACAGTACTGATAAAGGACGGCTATCTGGAAAGTTATATGAACGATTTAAGAAGCTCTGATAAGTTGGGCGGCGAGCCTACCGGTAACGGAAGAAGGCAATCTTACCGTTATATGCCTTACCCCCGAATGAGTAATACCTATATTGCTAATGGTAAATCAAGCTCTACTGAGATACTGTCCTCAGTAAAGAAAGGTATTTATGCCAAAGAGTTTGCTGGAGGACAGGTAGATCCCGCTACTGGAGATTTCGTGTTTGGCATCAGCGAGGGCTATATGCTGGAAAATGGTGAAATAACCTATCCTATAAAAGGGGCTACTCTTATTGGTAATGGTCCCCAAATACTTAAGGAAATTGAAATGGTGGGCAATGATTTGGATTTTGCTCCCGGTTTTTGTGGAAAGAATGGCCAATCACTGGCAAATGAAGTAGGTCAGCCTACCATAAAGGTAAGCAGCATTACAGTGGGAGGCACCGGAAATTAATGTCTGAAAATTTAAATGATATCATTACCTATACCCTTAACCATTTAAAGAGCAGGGGTTTAGATGAATACGAAGTGTTTGGTACTGCCAGTCATGATAATGAAATAGAGGTTTACCAGCAGGATATAGAGTCCTTGTCAGTTTCAAAATCTAAGGGTATTGGCATCAGGGTGCTAAGGCATCAGTCCGTGGGTTATGCTTATACTTCCAATTTAAGCCCTGAACATATACTGGAGTGTATTAAAAGGGCAATAAGCAATGCCAAAGTGACCCATAAAGATAAATTTAATTACTTACCTGTCCGGAAAGACTATTTGTATCAACAAAAGCCTATTGATCTTGAGCTACTATATGATCCTTGTTTCTACGATTATTCCATTGAGGACAAAATAAAGGCAGCTAAAACTTTAGAAGCAATCACACAAGCAGAGGATAAAAGGATTATTGGTATAAGTAACAGTTCTTACCGGGACTCAGCAGTGGAGGTTGTTCTAGCCAACTCCAATGGTTTTTTGGATAGTTACAAAAAAAGCTGGTGTTATCTATATGTAAATGCCATATCACGGCAAGGTGATGACACCTCTACTGGAGATTATTTTAGTACTGGCAAGCATCTGGGGGAAATTAACCTGGAAGATATTGCCCGGCAAGCAGCAAAAAGATCTACCAGCCTTTTGGGAGGCAGGAAGATAAAATCAGTAAAAGCAGATATTTTACTGGATCCTTTGGTAGCAGCCCAATTTCTTAACCTGATAGCAGAGGCTTTGACTGCAGACTCAGTGCAAAAAGGAAAATCGTTGTTTAAAGATAAGATCGGTAAAAAATTATTTAGCTTGGATATTGATATATATGATGATGGAATTATGGCTTCTGGTTTGGCCAGTGCGCCTTTTGACGGAGAAGGGGTATTTAAGGGTAAAACCAAGGTATTTGATAAAGGCATATTAAAGACCTATCTTTACAATACTTATACCGCCAGAAAGGATAATACCAAGTCTACTGGTAATGCCAGTAGAAATTCCTACCGGTCTGTTCCATCCGTGGGAATAAATAATTTTTATCTAGAACCAAAAAAATTAAATTTTAGCCAGATATTATCTGAAACTGGAAGCGGTTTCTATGTCATGGACATAATAGGGCTTCATTCAGGGGCTAATGCCGTAACAGGAGATATTAGCGTGGGTGCCAAAGGCTTATGGTTAGAAGAGGGGAGCATGGCCTACCCGGTTAAGGAAGTAACCATTGCCACTGATTTCCTGAGTCTGTTAAAAAGTATAAAAAGGGTAGGCAATAAGCTATATTTTATACCATCGTCAGGGTTTATCGGCAGCCCTGCCTTATTAGTGGATAAAATAATGATTAGCGGAACCTAACCAGCGGTTATAAACCTGACATATCCTACTGTTTTAAAGATTACTGTAACTATAATTCCCGCCAGAAGTATTCCAATACTAATGTCCAGTAAGGCCTTTTTGGGGGGTATGCCAAACACAAATGCAATGAGTGCCCCTGTCCAACCACCGGTTATGGGGAGGGGAATGCAGACAAAACCAGCCAGGGCAAAACCACTGTATTTTTCAAATCTTTTATAATATTTTTTCCGGGTACGGTTAAAAAGCCAAGTAAAAAAACGGTCAAATAGTTTGAACCTGGACATTAAAAACCTGGATACAGGCTCCAGTATCCATATTATGAGTATGACCGGTACAAGGTTTCCAATTACCGAAATAATATAAGTTTCGATGATACCCATCTTATATGTCCCCAAAGCTATGGGGATAGAAGCCCTTAGTTCACCTATAGGTACCATAGCAGTAAAGAAAGTGGCTAGCTGGTATGGCAGTTCTGAAAAATAATGGCCCATATTTTTTTAATTTTATTATTTTTATGTTAATATTTTACACTAATTGCAAACGATTTTAGATATTATATAAGTTGAGCATATTACAGTCAATTATTTTAGGCATTATCCAAGGGCTAACTGAGTTTTTCCCCATAAGCAGTTCAGGACATCTGGTAATTTTCCCTTATTTGTTTAATTGGGATTACCTCCCCTTATATTTTACGGTTACCGTACATTTCGGCACCCTGTTGGCAGTAGTATTGGTATTTTATAAAGATATTTTTAACATACTTAAATCTTTTTTTCTGGCTTTGTTTAAAAGAAACCAAGATCATGCAAGTTTAAAGCTGGGTTGGTTTTTAATTTTAGGATCTATTCCCGCCGCTATAGCTGGATTTTTTCTGGAGGACTATGCAGACAGGCTATTTTCCAATCCGGTTATGGTAGCTTTCTTATTGCTATTGACTGCAGCCTTGTTGTTTGGAAGTGAATATTATGCTAAAAAGCAGGTAGAAAAGCAATCCAAGGATGTTTATGTCCATGATGAATTGGCAAGCTCACTAACCTGGAAAAAATCATTAATAATTGGGCTGGGCCAGGCTATAGCTATTATGCCCGGAGTTTCAAGGTCTGGGGCTACCATATCCTTTGGAAGGTTCTTATCTCTTAGCCGCAAGCAAAGTGTTAGATTTTCTTTTTTACTTTCCGTACCGGTTATATTTGGTTCTTTTTTATTTCAGGTACTGAAAGTCAGGCAAGCTATTTTTGATGGAGGGTCAACTATAGCTTTAAACTTAGGGATTGGATTTATTTGCTCTTTTTTGTCGGGGCTTTTTGCTATAAAATTTATGTTAAGATTGGTTGAAAACAAAAATTTGAATGGTTTTGCAGTTTACTGTGTTTTACTATCTATTTTGATTATTATTTTAAACTTTATAAAGTTATAAAGGAGTGATTTAAATATTATGAAAGGGGTAATATTAGCAGGAGGATTAGGCACCAGGCTTTGGCCATGTACTAAGGTTACCAATAAACATCTACTTCCCGTTTATGATAAACCCATGATTTATTATCCATTGGAGACCATGGTAGAGGCAGGATTGAAAGATATAATGATAGTTACCGGTGGTAATTATGCTGGAGATTTCTTACGGCTGTTGGGCAATGGAAGCGAATTTGGCTTAAAAGACATAAGCTATACTTATCAGGAGGGGGAGGGCGGTATAGCAGATGCATTAAAACTGGCTGAAAACTTTGTGGATAAAGATAAAATTTTTGTGATGCTTGGTGATAATATTATTGAAGATAACATCGGCCCATACATTAAACAATTTGATCAGCAGCAGAAAGGGGCCCATATATTTTTAAAACAGGTACAAGATCCCCAGAGGTTTGGTGTAGCTGAAATAAGGGATGGTAAGGTATTAGGAATTGAAGAAAAGCCCAAAAACCCTAAAAGCAACTATGCTGTTACCGGACTCTACATGTATGATAATCAGGTGTTTGATATCATCAAAAAACTTAAACCCTCAGACAGGGGTGAATTCGAAATCACCGATGTTAACAATCATTATATAAAAAAGGGTACCATGAGCTATACCATCCTAGACGGATGGTGGACTGATGCTGGTACCTTTGAATCCCTATATAGGGCTAGCAGGCTGGTAGCTGAGAATTTTCAAAAATAAATTAATTATAGCTTAACTATGTTTTTGGAATGGCAGTAAAAACAGGTTTCTATCTTAAAACCTGATTTCCATGAAGTATCTGAAACCTGGTAACACCAGTGATATTCTTGACCATAAAGGCTTATTTCAGCTTTGCCTTTTTCTTGGGCGGTACCAATAAATTTTTCAGTATTTCCGCAATCCAGGCATTTATACATAGCTCTTCCTTTCAGTAAATATCAGTTATTATGGCATATTATAGTATATAAAAGGTAATAATGAAATATATTTATAAAATTTTATATATTTGACTTAAAAATAGTGCTTTGCTAATATCTGATTATTATTGGTTAATTAAGGTTTAAAATATCTTGCAGGTTGATACTGAAAAGGTTCTAGTAAAAATTACGACCGATTCCTATATGATTAAGGGAAATGTACATGTAATGCCCGGAGGCAGGTTAAGTGATTACATAACTGTTCATAAGAACCGGTTTATACCTGTAACTGATGCTGAAGTGGTGCCTGTCAATTGCCAGGCCCAGGGGGATAGCCAAAAAAGAGAGGTAGTTTTTATCAATACAGATAAAATAGAGATGATTGAATATTTATAGTTAATAAATAGCAAAGAAAGGAAAGCTAATGGCAGATATGATACAGTTAAATGATGCAGATTTTGAAGATCAGGTAATAAATTCAGATCTACCAGTATTGGTAGATTTTTGGGCAGTATGGTGCGGGCCTTGTAAGATGATTGCTCCGGAATTGGAAAAGTTGTCCGATGAAAAAAAGGACGTCTTGAAAATTGGTAAGTTGAATGTAGACGAGAATAGAGATACTGCTATCAAATATGGAATAAGCAGCATCCCTACTCTTTTATTGTTTAAAGATGGTAAAATTGCAAAGAAACTAATAGGAGCCATGTCCAAAGACAAGATTCTAAATGAAATATCTTCCTACCTTTAGTGGTGCAATTATTTCTAGGTACCTCCGGGTATAAATATAAGGATTGGGAGGGAGAGTATTATCCTTTAGGCTTAGATAGCAAAGATAATCTTTCTTATTATGCCGGGGATTTTAATACGGTAGAAATAAATTTTACCTATTATTCTCTTCCCAATCCTTATATCTTTGGAAACATGGCTAAGAAGGTGCCTGATGGATTTTTATTTTCAGTAAAAGTCCATCATTCAGTTACTCATAGCCAGGAACTTGATACAGGGCAACAAAAAGAATTTATTGAAGCCCTAAAGCCATTACAACATAATTCGCTATTAGGATGCATACTGGCTCAATTTCCATTTTCATTTAAATACAATACCAATAATTTAAATTATTTAAAAAAAGTAGGAGATTTTTTTTCCAAATATAACCTGGCTGTAGAATTCAGGCATAATTCTTGGCTAAATCCTATAGTCATGGAAGCCATGAGTAATCTAAATATGGCTTTTAGTAATGTGGATGAACCCCAATTACCAGGGCTGATACCGCCAGCCGATACTGTAACCAGCAGAATAGGTTATATAAGGTTTCATGGACGCAACGCAAAGTATTGGTGGAATCATCAGCAGGCTTATCAGAGATACGACTACCAATACCAAAACCAGGAATTAATAGAATGGCTGCCCAGGATAAAAAAGATTATCTCCCTTACGGATAAAGTCTTTATTTATTTCAATAACCATTACCAGGCTAAAGCTGTGAAATCAGCCCTGGCACTTTCCGGTTTGCTGCAAGATGCTAATATTATTACTTCACAAAATTAACCTAATTATATAAAATCTATTAAGCAGTTTTGACAATCAGTGGTAAAGGTTTGAATTATGTTTAAAGAAGTAGAGGCAAAAGTAAATCTGGTAGAATTGGAAGAAAATATTCTACGGTTCTGGAAAGATGCCCAGATTTTTAAAAAAAGCCTTGAAAAAAATAAAGGTAAAGAGAAGTTTGTATTTTATGAAGGCCCTCCTACCGCTAACGGGGCCCCAGGAGTACACCATGTACTTTCCAGGGTTTTTAAGGATATTTTCCCCCGCTATAAAACTATGAAAGGCTATTATGTACCCCGAAAAGCAGGATGGGATACCCATGGTTTGCCGGTAGAGCTGGAAATAGAAAAAAAGTTGAATATAAATTCTAAAAAAGAGATTGAAGAAATAGGAATTGAAAAATTCAATAGCCTTTGTAGGCAAAGTGTTATGCGTTATGAAGAAGACTGGAAAAAGATGACAGAACGAATCGGGTTCTGGATAGACATGGATAATGCTTATTTTACTTTTGCCAATGATTATATAGAAACGGTTTGGTGGATTCTAAAGTCAATTTGGGAGCAGGACCTTTTATATCAAGGGCACAAGATTGTGCCCTATTGCCCCAGATGCGGCACAGCACTGTCTTCCCATGAAATAGCATTAGGCTACAAGGAAGTAATAGATAAAACCATTGTGGTAAAGTTTAAGCTGCAGGACACTAATAATTGTTATCTTCTGGTGTGGACCACTACTCCCTGGACATTGGTTTCCAATGTAGGTTGTGCTTTAAACCCAAAGGCTACTTATGTTGAAGTAGAATCTGAAGGTCAATGCCTGATAATGGTAAAGGATTTGGTTGATTCCATATGGGGCCAAGAAGACAACTATAGGATAACCAGGGAATTTAAAGGAGCGGAGCTGGTAGGTAAAAAATATGAGCCTGTTTATGATTATGCTCCTTCAGGCAGTAATGCTTATAGGGTAATCTCGGGTGATTTTGTGTCTACTAAAGAGGGTACAGGATTAGTACATATAGCCCCTGCTTTTGGCGAAGATGATATGAATGTTGGCTTAAAGAACCAGCTGCCCATAGTTCAGATGGTAGATGAAAGCGGCAGGTTTAAGCCTGAAGTTGATTTATTTGCCGGAATGGGGATTGAAGAGTCTAATAAAGCCATAATTGCTGATTTAAAAAGCAGGCATCTTCTGTTTAGTTTTGAAGATTATAAGCATTCCTACCCTTATTGCTGGAGATGTGACAGCAGATTAATTTATTATGCTAAAAAAAGCTGGTATATTAAGACTTCCCAGATAAAAGATAAGCTACTTAAATCAAACCAGGAGGTTAACTGGTATCCTGAACACATTAAGAATGGCCGCTTTGGAAAATGGCTGGAGAACAATATTGATTGGGCTCTTACCAGGGAAAGGTATTGGGGTACCCCACTTCCCATATGGGAAGATAAAAATGGCCACCGTATATGCATCGGCAGTATTCAGGAGCTTAAGGAAAAAGCGATCCAGGGGTTTAAGGATTTAGATCTTCATCGTCCTTACGTAGACGAAATTACCATTAAATGCGAGATATGCGGACAACTAATGCATAGAGTATCAGAAGTTATCGATGTATGGTTTGACTCAGGCTCTATGCCTTTTGCCCAATTTCATTATCCTTTTGAAAATCAGCAATTATTTAAGGAAAGTTTTCCTGCTGATTTTATATGTGAAGCTATTGATCAGACCAGGGGATGGTTCTATACCATGTTGGCAATATCTACATTGCTTTTTGAGAAATCCAGCTATAAGAATGTTCTTTGTCTGGGACTGATAAATGATGAAAACGGTCAAAAAATGAGTAAATCAAGAGGGAATATAGTGGAACCCTGGGAAATTTTAAACAAGCAGGGCGCTGATGCCTTAAGATGGTATTTCTTTACCGGCGTTTCACCTTGGCTTCCCAAAAATTTTTCACCGGCTTCCGTAGATGAAGTTATAAGGAAATTCATATTGACGCTATGGAATACTTATTCTTTCTTTGTCATCTATGCTAATATAGATCATTTTAATCCCGAAGAACATGATCTTAAATTAGAAGAAAGACCTGAAATTGATAGATGGATTATATCTGAACTGAATCAAACTGTAGGTGAGACTAACCGGTTATTGGATGAATACAATGTCACAGACAGCGGTAGGTTAATACAGGAATTTATAGATAACCTATCCAATTGGTATGTCAGGAGGAGCAGGAGAAGATTTTGGAAAAGCGGTACGGACAAAGAAAAAATCAGCGCTTATAAAACCCTGTATGAATGTCTTACCACTGTAGCTCTTTTGTGTGCTCCCTACATTCCTTTTATCAGCGAGGAAATTTACCAAAATTTAGTAGTTAGTTTAAATAAAGAAGACACCAGTGTTCATTTGCAAAACTACCCAGAAGCCGACCAGTCTGCAATTGATAAAGAATTAAGCTTCAGTATGAATATGGCACGTAAAGCAGTAGGTTTGGGTAGGACTATCAGGAATAAGCTTAATATAAAGACCAGGCAACCACTATCAAAAGTTTTAATCCACTATGATCCTGACCCTAAAATTAGCCAGGCATTAAAACATTTTGAACCTATAATAAAGGAAGAGCTTAATGTAAAAGAGGTACAGATACTTAGAAATATGGAGCATCTGGTAAGCTATAACATTAAACCAAACTTGAAACTTATAGGCCCTAAATATGGAGCGGATGTAAATAAGATAAGGAAAAAATTAGAAGAAACTAATCCTGCAATGGTATCATTAAAAGTAAACAACAATAAAAAAGTTACAATAATGGTGGACGGTAAGCAGATAGAGCTGGAGCCGGAAGAAATATTGGTGGATACAGTAAACAAGGAGGGTTTGGGTATAGAGAGTGATGGAACCTTTACAATAGGCCTTCCCACGGAAATAGGACAGGATTTACTTGAGGAGGGTTTTAGCAGGGAACTGGTTCACCAGATTCAAAACTTAAGGAAAAAAGCTAATTTTAAGATTGAGAATACTATAAATACCTATATACAATGTGGGGCAAAGCAACAAGGGATTATCTCTAAATACCAGGATTATATCAAGAGCGAAACCCTTACCGTAAATTTAAGTTTTGACTTAAAACCAGGACTGTTTACCCAAGATATAAAAGTTGAAGGTTCAGGTATGACTGTAGCCCTTGAAGTAGAGGGCAGTATCCTTTGAAAGTTAAAAAGAAAAACATAGTATTGAATATATTATTTCTGACGGTTGCAGGGATCATCCTGGCGGCCGACCAATATACCAAGTACTGGATTAATGCCAACCTGCCCACTTCTACTTCAATAGAAGTTATCCCTAATCTATTTTATATTACCCACATAAAGAATACAGGAGCGGCCTTTGGTCTTTTCCCCAACGGAACCAATATTTTAATTATAATCTCCATAATTGCCATTATTATGATAATTGTAATTAAGATTATGCTTAGGTTTGATTCCTATTTCTTTAATATTGCCTTGGGGCTTATCCTGGGAGGTGCCCTTGGTAATTTGGTAGACCGTTACCTGGTAGGGGAGGTAACAGACTTTTTGTATTTGGTCTACTGGCCCATATTTAATATTGCTGATAGCTCAGCGGTGATAGGCTTTATAATTATGGTTATTTTACTGTTTAAAGAATTTTTTAAAAAAGACGGGGCGCTCAAAAAGTGAATTCCGGACATTTAGAGTTCATAGTAGATAGCGAGGATACAGGAAAAAGGATAGATAGTTTTCTTTCAGATAATATTGATAGAATCACCAGGAGCCAAGTATCCCGGCTAATAGAACAGGGAAAGGTAAAGGCCAACCGGCAGAAGGCAGCCAAAAGCTATAAACTGAAGACAGGCGACCATATATATGTGCAAGACCTTAAACTGGAGCAGCAGAGCAATTATACCCCTGAACCCATAAGTATAACCGTTTTGCATGAAGATGAGTATTTAATGATAGTCTCCAAGCCAGCAGACATGGTATGCCATCCTGGCCCTGGCCACAGCCGGCATACCCTGGTTAATGCTTTGCTATACCACTGCCAACAGTTGTCTGAGACTGATAATGGCACTAGGCCGGGAATTGTCCATAGGCTGGATAAAGATACTTCAGGTCTAATAATTATTGCCAAAGACAACCATACCCACTACTTATTATCAGATTTATTTAAAAAACGGCAGGTAAAAAAAATTTACTGGGCGCTGGTATGGGGGAATTTTGAGGAACAAAAGGGAACCATAGCCTTACCTCTTTCCAGGTCTTCCAAAGACCGGAAAGTATTTGGAGTAAGCCCTGCCAGGGGTAAGGAAGCCTGTACTAATTTTGAAGTAGTAAAACAATTTAACCATTGCAGCTGGTTAAGCATAGATTTAGAAACGGGAAGGACCCATCAGATAAGGGTCCATATGAATTTTATCGGGCATCCGGTTTTAGGAGACCAGACTTACCACCACAAGAAGTCTGTAGAACTGGCTGAGTCTTTGGGCTTAAAGCGGCAATTTCTTCATGCTATGAAATTAGATTTTATTCACCCTGTATATAAATCTAGATTAAGTATTGAAGACCGGCTGTCTCCAGAATTGCAATTGGTACTAGATAAGCTATTATTAGAAAGCAAAGATAAATAATTAATAAATCCAGAGAGGAAGAAATGTCTAAAATCAGAAGGGTAGTGTTGGATGTACTTAAACCGCACTCCCCCAGTATAATAGATTTGGCCAATATTCTAGCTGATATAGAAGGAATAGACGGGGTAGATATAAGCTTAAAAGAGATGGACCAGAAAGTAGAAAACGTAAAGATTACCTGTGAAGGCCCAGATATTAATTTTTCCCAGCTGGAAAAAGCCATCATAGAGAATGGCGGTTCGGTACATAGCATTGATAAAATATCAGCTGGTACCAGCTTAGTGGAAGAAGTAGTTACTTCCCAGGATTAGGTTGCCCTTATTTCCTGCCTCATGAAAATTATATAAGATAGGGCAAAGCATATAACTGCCAATGAAATTATTACTATTAGCTGCGGCCAAACCTGGACCAGGCTTTGTCCGAAAGATAGCGGACTTAGCAACATCTTACTCAAATCTGTAGAAACCAGGGCCTGGGGATTTAATAATATGTGTCCGCCTGTAGGCACCAGTAAAGTAGTGATAGATTCAGAGAAAAGGGTAGAGGGCGATATTCTTAATATATTGTGCTCTATTATATAATTTCTAACTTGGTCAGCTGCTGATGCATTTTCTAAAGGAACCATAGCATTGGATATGGCATTGGCTATAATTGGCAGAAACACAATCAAGAACAGCCAGATAGCAATGGAAGTAAGGATAGAAGTGGCTGTTTTTTCCAAAATTACCGAAAAAAGCATGGACAATGCCATCCAGAAAGTACCATAAAAAATACAGATAAACACAAAGAAGAATAGCCTTAATATTTCTGTGTCTGAAGGAGGTACACCTATGGTCCTAAGACCTATGCCTGCAATCAAAAAAACTATGCTGCCAATTATAATGGCAAGAGTGGTAATGCCAGCTAAAAATTTGCCGTTAATAACGCTGTCCCTGAATATAGGTTGAGACAGTAGCCGGCTAAGATTTCCGCTTCTTTTTTCACTATTTATAGCATCAAATCCAAAGATTATACCTATTATAGGTATAAAAAGGCTTATAAATGTTATAAAAGAGGGAAGAATATCCCCGGATGTGGTAAACAGTAATAGAAAAATATTATCACCTAATCCGCTGGCTGCATTTCTTATATTCTGAAGGGCTACATAAACAGAAGAAAGCCCAGCAACATAAACTAAACCCAGCAGAATCAGAAATTTTTTACTGCTGAAATAATCTGTCAATTCTTTTCTATATACAGTAAGAATGCTTCTCATATTACTCCTCTTTAAAATATTTTAGGTAAATTTCTTCCAAAGCATAGTCCTTGATGTTCATGCTGGTGACAATAGCATCAGAGTTAGCAATAGTTTTGGATATCTCCTGCCTTAGATCCTGATCACAAATAACCTGTACTTTACCATTTTCATTTATAACTTCCACCACTTTTTCCAATTGCTGGATTTTATCCAGTAGTTCCTGGGTAAAAGGCTCTATTTCCAATTCTATCCTGAATCTTCCGGCGCCGAAAAGATCTCGGCCCAGCTTATCAATCTCGCCTTCACCAATAAGTTTGCCTCTGGACATAACTCCGACCCTATGGCAAATTTTTTGTACCAGGTTTAATTGGTGGGATGATAAAAGAAAAGTAATCTGCTTGTTTCTATTTAAATCAATTATTGTTTCCAGCATATTATTGGCAGCTTTAACATCCAGGCCTTCCGTAGGCTCATCAAAGATAACCAGTTGGGGGTCCTTTATAAGGACATCAGCAATTCCCAGTCTTTGCTTCATTCCTTTAGAAAACTGCTTTACCAGCTGATTCTTATTTTTGAGTAACCCTACCGTTTCCAGGGCATGGTCAATTTTTTTAGGGATATCTTTATAGCTGATATTATTAAGCTCAGCGGTGTAGGACAAGTTATCTTTTGCTGTCATATCTTCATAAAAACCTACTTTTTCCGGCAAATACCCGGTAATCCTTTTAACTTTCAAAGGTTCCCGGGTGGAATTAAAACCGGCCACACTAATGCTTCCTGAAGTTGGTTCCGTTAACCCCAACAGCATTAATATAATAGTTGATTTACCTGCTCCATTAGGTCCTAGGAGGCCATAGATCTCTCCTTTTTTTATGGCTATATTTAAATTATCTACTGCAGTTGTATTACCATATTTTTTGGTAAGGTTTTCTGCAATTATTATTTTTTCCATAATTTTATCTTCTTCCCAGTCGTGCAAATATTATGGCTACTCCTACAATAACTATTACAATAATGCCTATGCCGACCCAACCCCATAAAGTTGGAGTTAAAACTGTAGCCCTAAGCTCCAAAGAGTCAGTGCTGTTTTCACTGTTAACGTTGAAGGTGATCATATAATCTCCAGCAATAGTTTTCTCTGGAGGTTTTATGGTTGCCTCTATCTCTTCTTGCCCATCCGCTGCCAGGGTTTCAATTTTGTCTTGGTCAAAGGTTACCGTCCAGCCTTCTGGCTCACTGGCTGAAAGGGTAATGTTTTCTACTGAGGTGGAGCTGTTGTTTTTAAGCAATAGAATATATTTATTATCTTTTCCTGAAGTTATTTCAGTGCTCAGCCTACCTGATTTAGTATTAAGATCCAGCTGGTAGGTGGCTGTAACCACAGCTACCAAATCAGTGGTGGCGCTTAAACCCAAGTCTTCATTTTCTGCAGTCAGGGTTATGGTATAGTCGCCAGGTTCCATTTTTACCAGAGGAGTTGCTACCACTTTTAAGCTTTCGCTGGAGCCGGGGTTAAGTTTTATAGCTGAGATTTCAGAGGCTTGATATGACGGCTGAACCGAAACATACCATCCCTGGGGTGCTTCTGCAACTATATCAAAGGTGGTGTCTTCGTCTCCAGAAAAAGAAAGGTCAGCCTTAAATTCAAAAGTAGAACCTGATTTTGCCCTGACCTCAGGATAGGGTATATCAAAGGTTACTTTTGCTGGTTCAACCTCTTCTTCCAGCTGCTGGTCTTCTGCTTCTTCTTCTTCGGTTTGGGCAAAAACCATTGCCGGTATAGTCAGCATTATAGATAATATAAAAATTGATAAAAAGCTAAAAATCAAAGTCTTCCATGTTCTATTTATTCTTTTCACTTACCAGGCTCCTTTTCTATGTATTGATTTATTTTGATACTATAAATTTATATATTGTACGTTGCAAAATTTTAATAACTTTAATTATCTATGTCAAGATGGC
>JAQVDY010000024.1 GCA_028698215.1 Actinomycetota bacterium
TATAATAATAAAAAAGGAGGCAGACAATTGAAAAAGATAACCATAATAGCAATTTTATCGGCCATTGCTATCCTGGTAGCCGGATGCGGCGGCCAAGCCGGTTCTGAAACCATGGACATTGGAATCATCCAGTATGTCGAACACGTTGCCCTGGACTCAGCCCGGGAAGGGTTTGTTGATGCTTTAGCAGATAACGGCTATGTTGATGGTGAAAACATTGCCCTGGATGTGCAAAATGCACAGGCAGACCAGAGCAACCTGTCCACCATTAGCGACCGCTTTGTTAGCAACAATGTAGACCTGGTATTAGCCATAGCTACGCCTGCTGCACAGGCTATTGCCGGCAAAACAGAAGAGATACCTGTTTTGGCTACTGCTATTACTGATTTTGAGTCTGCCAAATTAGTAGATTCCAATGAAGCGCCGGGAGGCAACGTCAGCGGTACTACTGATATGAATCCTATCAAAGAGCAGATAGACTTGCTGGTAAAACTGGTACCAGATGCCCAGACGGTAGGCGTAATGTATACTTCCAATGAAGATAACTCTATTCTACAGGCAGCTATTGCTAAAGAGGCAGTAGAAGCGTTAGGCCTTACCTACACAGAGGTAACGGTTACCAACTCTAATGATGTTCAGCAGGCTGCACAGTCCCTAGTGGACCAATGTGATGCAATCTATTTGCCTACCGATAATGTAATGGCTTCTTCCATGCCCGTTATTTATGGGGTTACCGTAGAATCCAAAACACCGGTAATATGTGGTGAGTCTGGAATGGTAGAAAATGGCGGTTTAGCTACCTTGGGAATTAACTATTATGACCTTGGGTATAAAACGGGAGAGATGGCGGTTAAAATTTTGAAAGGCGAGGCAGAACCTTCTTCCATGCCTATAGAATCAGCCAGCGGTTTTGATTTTGCCATAAATGGTAAAGTAGCTGAAGAAATTGGGTTGGAGATTCCTGAAGATTTACAGGAATATGTAATGGAATATTAAACTAACAGAGTTATCCGGCATATTGCCGTTAGGTAACTGGTATTGGCAAGGGTGATACTTGTCTTATGTTGCAGATAATAATGGGAGCAGTATCTCTAGGGCTGCTCTGGGCTATCATAACTATAGGTGTATATATCACCTACCGTATTTTAGCTATTGCTGATCTAACGGTAGAGGGAAGCATAGTCACGGGAGCAGCCATAGGAGCCATATCTATTACCTATGGGATAAATCCCTTTTTGGCTGTAGGGCTGGCCTTTTTGGGAGGTTTAGGAGCAGGCCTTATAACCGGCCTGCTCCATACCAAATTAAAAATACCCTCACTTTTATCGGGAATACTTACCATGATAGCCCTGTATTCCGTCAATTTGCGCATTATGGGCAGGGCTAATGTGTCCCTGTTAAGAATGGATACAGTATATTCCGGTTTTAAGAATATGGGTCTGGATCATACCGGTTCAGTTATAGTAATAGGCCTGCTGTTTGTAGGCTGCTTGATTGGGATACTGTATTGGTTTTTTGGCACAGAGATTGGGTCTGCTATCAGGGCTACGGGAGACAATCCCCAAATGGTAAGGGCCCAGGGGATTAATACCAATACCACCATCATACTGGGTTTGATGATTAGTAATGGCCTGGTGGCCGTAGGAGGGTCATTAATTGCCCAAAGCCAGAGTTTTGCTGATGTTCAGATGGGTATTGGTTCCATAGTAATTGGATTGGCTTCCGTTATAATTGGAGAAGTTCTATTTGGAAGAAGAAACTTTTTCAGCAGGCTGGTATCATTGGTGCTGGGTGCAGTTATTTACAGGATAATTATAGCTTTGGTCCTAAAGCTGGGTATGCCTGCCAATGATTTGAAATTATTCACGGCCATAACGGTTGCTATTGCTTTAGCACTGCCGGTGTTCAGATCCTACCTTGCGCCATTAAAAAAATCCATTAAGAGGAATCAGTAATGCTGGAAGTAAAAAAGGTTACCAAAACTTTTAACAGCCGTACCATTAATGAAAAAATGGCCTTAAACAAGGTTAGCCTGGTTTTGGAGAAAGGTGATTTTGTCACTTTGATTGGAGGCAATGGTTCAGGTAAATCCACCTTGCTTAACTGTGTAGCCGGAGTCTACCCCGTAGATGAAGGATCCATAATCATTGATGGTAATGATGTGACCAATCTGGTGGAATACAAGAGGGCTGCTTTGTTGGGCAGAGTTTTTCAGGATCCCATAATGGGTACCGCTGCCAATATGGGTATTGAAGAAAATTTAGCCCTGGCCTTACGGCGGGGCAAGCGGAGGACACTGGCCTGGGGTATTAATAATAAGGAGCGTGACCAATACAGGGAAATGCTTAAAGAGCTGGAGCTGGGCCTGGAAAACAGGCTTAGTAGTAAGGTAGGGCTTCTTTCAGGGGGCCAGAGGCAGGCTCTTACCCTGTTGATGGCTACCCTTAAAAAACCAAAGCTGCTCCTACTGGATGAACATACTGCAGCCCTTGATCCCAAGACTGCTCAAAAAGTATTGGAGCTAAGTGATCAAATAATAGAGGAATCAAACCTTACTACCCTGATGGTAACCCATAATATGAGGGATGCCATTAAGCATGGAAACAGGCTGATAATGATGTATGAAGGCCAGATTATCCTTGATATAAGGGGTAAAGAAAAACAGCAGTTAACTGTAGAGGATCTGGTAAAGAGATTCGGCTCTGTCAGTGGTGAAGAATTTGCCGATGACCGGGCATTGCTTCCCTAAAATCAACTCTTTTTAAAATTTCTTAAGCTTTTAGCCTAAATATTTCAGTTATGGTTCTATTTTTTGTTTGCTCCAAATTTTATGGTATTATATGCTTTAAATTAGTAATAATTTATTATTAATTATGCAAGGGAAGGTATGACCATTAGTAAATTTTGCGTGGCCACCGATTCTGGTTGCGACCTGCCGGCTTCATTTTGTACACAGATAGGTATTGCCGCTTACCATATGAGATACAGTGTTCAGGAGCAGGAACTTACAGATCATATGGATCCTTCCCAAGTTAAATTATTCTATGAAAAGATGCGCCAGGGAGCTGTACCTAAAACCAGCCAGATAAACCCCTATGAGTTTATTCAGTTTTGGACCGGCTTATGGCAGGAACAAAATGTTCCCATAGTCCACATAAGCCTGGGAAGCGGTATATCAGGTACTTATTCTAATGCAATATTGGCTAAAAGGCTTTTCCTACAGCAATTCCCTGAAGCTGAAGTTTTTGTTGTGGATTCCACCCTGGCCTCTATTGGTTACGGCATGCTGGCCATAAAAGCTGCAGAGATGAGGGACCAAGGCAAGACTGCACCAGAATGCGTAAGCTGGCTGGAACAGAACAAAATTAATATAAACACTTACTATACTACTGATGACCTTACCTATTTATTTAGAAGCGGCAGGGTGAGCAGGACCCAAGCTATTGTAGGTAATGCTTTGAGCATAAACCCCATTCTTAACCTGGATGATAAAGGACACTTGATAGTAAGGGAAAAAACCAGGGGAAGAAAAAAAGCGGTAAGCCGTATTTATGATATAGTAACCCGTCTGGTAGTAAACCCCGGACAACAAACAGTATATATTTGCCATTCAGACTGCCCCCAGGAGGCACAGGATTTTAGCCAAAAACTAATCAGCAAAATTGGGTTTAAAGACTCTTTTATTAACTATATAGGCCCAACTATAGGCTCACATTCGGGGCCGGGGCTAATAGCCGCATTTTTCTACGGCCAGCCCAGAACTGCTTAAATTTTAGCAGGCCCTTTTTTATATTGTATATATTTGACAAAGGCCTATCTTGCCATTACTATCTTTTTGGAGCAAATGTTCAAAAATCGATTACTATTTATTTTAACCTTACCAGAGGAGAAACAATGAACCAATTTCCACCAGAAGTAGTCAAAGCCTGGGAAGACAGGGAAGGCCCTGCAATATTGGCAACTGTAGATAAAGAGGACAGGCCTAATGCAATTTATGTTACTTGTGTTTCCAAGTTTGATGGGCAGACCGTAGTGGTAGCAGATAATTATTTTGATAAAACCAAGCAAAACATACTATCTGGTTCTAAAACTACTATTTTATTTATGACCAGTGAAGGTAAATCATACCAGTTGAAAGGCTCAGTTTCCTACCACACCCAGGGGCCGGTTTTTGATGATATGAAGAAATGGAACCCTAAAAAGCATCCGGGGCATGCGGCAGCAGCAATAAAAATAGAACAGGTTTTTTCAGGGGCAAAAAAAATAATTTGACTAAAATGTGTGCTTAAGGTTTGTTGATGTGTAGTAAGAATATTGGAAAAAATAGTCAATTACCAAGCTAAATGACAATGGTATTATGCCCTTATTTACATTAAGGCGCATAATACCATAAAAGTTTCCACTAGATTAAATACGTAGCCAGAGCCTAACTCTCCCGGTAATAGGAATCATACTGCTTAGCCCAGGCCAGTGTCTTAAAATGTAATAGTCCCAGGGGAAGTCCCACGGCATAAGGCAAAAGATGGGGACGGTTGAATATGCTCCATAAAAGCAGGCTCCAGTAATAATGCCTGCCCTGTTCTTTTATTCCCAGAAACCACAACGAAGACAGCAGGCCTCGTATATGGTAAAACTTAATCTTGGGCGGCTTTACCTTTTTGGGCCTGTATTCTCTTAAAAAGGTTTTAATTCTGGCAAAATAAAACTTTGGAGAATATATGGTCTTAAGTACATCACCGTAGCCGTCTATTAAAATACTAGCCTTCATCTTAGGGATATAGTTTAAATTAGAGAGCTCGGTAGTAGAATTATTTTTGTGGTCAATATCCAGTAATCTATTATCTTTTTTTAATCTCTGGTATAGCCTGGTTTTAGGGGAAACATTAAGCAGTCCCACCATAGCTGCAACAATTCCACTTTTTTGAATAAAGTCAATCTGGTTTTGAAATACTGTATCTTTATCACTGTCAAAACCCAGTATAAATCCTGCATTAACCTCAAATCCCATATTCTGGATCTTCCTAACTGATTCCAAAAGATTCCTGTTTTTATTGTGGTATTTACCACATTCTTCCAGGCAATCAGGATCAGGGGTTTCGATACCAATAAATACAGTAGCAAAACCGGCAGCAGACATTAGTTCCATCAGCCTGGGATCATCTGAAAGATTAATTGATATCTGTGTGCTTAGTGTAAATGGATACTTCTTCCTTTTTTGCCAGGCTATTATTGATGGCAAAATTTCATTCTTGATGTATGATTTATTGCCCATGAAATTATCATCTACAAAAAATACCCCTGCCCTCCAGCCAAGGTTATATACCGAGTCAAGCTCGGCAGTTATTTGCCGGCTGTCTTTTATCCTTGGAACTCTTCCGTTTAACTGTACAACATCACAAAATTCACAGTTATAAGGGCATCCCCTGGAAAGCTGAATACACACAGAATTATAGTATTTTAAATTTATAAGGTCCCACTGGGGGATAGGAGTTTTAACTATAGGCGGAAATTCATCCATGAAATACATTCTTTTTAATTTATTGTCTTTAAGGTCTTTAACCAGCGTGTCCATGATCTCCTCAGCTTCACCTAAAACTATAGTATCAGCATCAGAAAATTCTTCCCATCCAGTGGTAAACAGGGATCCTCCGGCTATAACTTTTTTACCCATTTTGTGTATTTTATCTATAAGATAATGGGTAGATACCTTTTGCCCTATTATGGAGCTAATCATTATATGATCTGCCCATTTTATATGTTCATCCTTTAGCATAGAGCAGTTCATATCGATTACTTTCTTCTCCCATTGCTGGGGGAGCATAGCTGCTATGGTCAATAGTCCCAGAGGGGGGTAAGCAGCTTTTTTACCTAGTACTTTCAGTACTTTCTTTAGATTCCAGAAAGTGTTTTCATATTCTGGATATATAAGTAATATTTTCATTTTCCCTTCTTTATTTAAAAATTATTTTTGTAAAACAATTATGTGTTTGACGGTATAAGAAAAATGCAGCCCATCTAAATGGACTGCATTATTCCTTTAAGACTTAATATCTTCTTGAAACTCTATCGGTTCTGCTTTTCTGGGGACGGGCTTCATCTACCCTTAAGGTTCTTCCTTCAAAATCGGAACCATCCAGAGCTTCCTTTGCTTCCTTAGCTTCAGAAGTATTAGACATTTCCACAAAACCGAAACCTTTTTGCCCAATAATGGTTACATTTTTGATTTCGCCATACTTGGAAAAGAGTTTTTCGAGCTGTGAATCTTCTGTTGAATAATTAAAATTACCAACGTATAGTTTACTACTTTCCATATTTACTTACCTCCTCACATAATATTTTTCTCTAGCATCTTTAAATATTTCTTTTGGAGAGGGAGTAAATAAATAGCAAGTCCGCTCTTAATTAAAATATCACTAAACAAAAGAGAGCCTTAAGTTTATGACTAAAATAGAATAAAGTCAAATTCACTAGAATTAAAAGCAATTTAGGTAACTGTCTGCAGGGTTATGGCAACTTAAAATATGTAAGGGGCTGATACTTGGATATATTCTTTTACACCAGAGATTGTAAAAAAGACTGGTCAAGCTAGTACAGGCATCAGCTAATTTAGGGTAGCTAAGAGGCAGCTACAGCCTGCCATTTATGTATTGCCATTACTTTTGTTAAGGCTGTTATGCCAGGGAGGTAAAAATATTCTAGTAAAAATAATAATATGTTATAATTCTAATATATCAATATAAAAATATATTAAGAGGATAAAATGAAAACTAAGCTAAAACAGCAGCTTGCCTCTATTCTGGGAGACAGGGTAACCTTTAATCCCACTGAACTTATTTTTTACTCCCATGATATTGCCGCTATGCCCAATCTCATAAAGCCTTTGGTAGGCAAAACGATACCGGAGGCAGTAGCCCAGCCGGTCAGTGAGCAGGAAGTAATTGATTTGGTAAAATGGGCCAAAATAAACCGGATACCGGTCACTCCCCGGGGAAGTGCCACTTCTGGCTACGGGGGAGTACTGCCCCTGAAAGGCGGATTGGTAATAGATTTTTATCGCATGAACAAAATTATAAACATAGACCAGAGCAATAATACGGCTACTGTGCAGCCGGGGGTAATATGGGAAAAACTGGACAAGAAACTTGCTTCACACGGTCTTACTTTGCGTTTATATCCTACCAGTTACCCCGGTTCCGGGGTAGGGGGATGGCTGGCTCAAGGAGGTGCAGGAATCGGTTCTTTTGAATCTGGGTTATTTAGCAATAATGTGGTAAGCGCAAGGGTAGTGTCGGCTAAGGGAGAAGTCCGGCAGTTTAGCGGTAAGGATTTGGAAATAATATCAGAAGCTGAAGGCATTACCGGCCTTATAACCGAAGTTACCATAAAAGTCATGCCCCTGGAGGAAATGGAAATTGCTGCATACGGGTTTGATACGACTGATAGATTAGAAAAATTTTTAGAACTGGCGGTAGAAAAAAAACTGCCCTTCTGGTCCGTTCTTTTCATTAATCCCCAGATGGCCATACTAAAAAACCAGTCTCCTGCGGGACCCCATGGCAAAAATACTGAGGACAGGGTAGAGCTTCCCAACCAATATATTACCACCGTAGCTTACCGGAAAAAACATCAGCAGGAAATTGATAGGTACCTGGAAGATATTCTAAGTGCCAGCGGGGGTGAAATTCTAGACCAGCATATAGCCAGGCATGAATGGGAGAATAGGTTTAAAGTAATGGTGGTAAAAAGGATTAGTCCCAGCCTGGTTCCAGCCGAGTTTATTATCCCTGTTTCCTCCCTTAGTGATGTATTGGAGGATATAACATCCCGGGTAAAGAAACCGGTAATAAAAGAAGGCCTTCTAATCAGGGAGGGAAGGCAGGGCAAGCCAGAAGTGGTAATACTGGGTTTTATACCCAGCGACCAGAGAAAGTTTAGCTATAACTTTGTTTTTGCCTTAACCTTAACCATATTAAAGATTGCCCAAAAACATGGAGGCAGGGCCTATGCCACCGGGTTGTATTTTGCCCATAAAGCCCCACAGATTTTTGGAAAACAAAGAATGGAAAAAGTCCGCCAGTATAAGCATCAAACTGATCCCTACGGTATCTTGAATCCCCATAAGGTATTTGGAACCAGGCTGATTAATGGGATGATGAAAATTGCAGAGTTTTCGGAGCCGGCAATAAGGCCGGTAGGCAACAGTGTTGCTGTTGGAATAGGGGAAAGGCCGCATAAACCAATAAAGGGCATTCCGGCAGATGTGGCCTGGTATGCCTACAGCTGTTCCCAATGTGGATATTGTGTCCCTGAATGTGACCAGTTTTACGGCCGGGGCTGGGAAAGCCAAAGCCCCCGGGGCAGATGGTTCTGGCTAAGGGAATATATGGAAGGCCGGCAAAAATGGAACCAGCATATGGTCGATTCTTTTCTGGCTTGCACTACTTGTGAAATATGTAATCTTAAATGTTCGGTAAATCTTCCCATAGAGCCTTCTTGGATGAAGATGCGCGGAAAGTTGATTAACCGGGACCATAGGCTTACCATACCTCCTTTCGAAATGATGGCGGCTGCCTTGACCAAAGAAGGAGACATATGGGCCGGATACCGCAAGGATAGGGATAACTGGTTTCCTGGGGATCTAGTAGGTAAACATTATAATCATCAACAAAAGAAAAAAATAGCTTATTTTGCCGGGTGCACTGCCAGCTATGTTGAACCAGATATAGCCATGGCTACGGTGAGGCTGCTGGACGAAGCCCAGGTTGAATTCAATTATGTGGGCAGGCAGGAAAACTGCTGCGGCACCCCTATGCTGGTAGCAGGCAAATGGGATGTCTTTGCCCAGGCCATGAAAGATAATATAGAAGCAGTGAAAAAAATAGGGGCGGATACAGTGGTATGCTCGTGTCCGGCATGTGATATGATGTGGAGAAAGGTCTACCCCCAGTGGGCCTCTAAGCTGGGCATAAAATATGATATAAAAGCTATGCATTACAGCGAAGTAATCGCCCAGCAAATAGAAGATGGGAAGTTTTCGTTTCCTGATTCCGGAAAACCGGAAATAAAGGTGACCTGGCATGACTCCTGCCATATTGGCCGGGCTTCAGGAGTATACGACGCTCCCAGGAAGGTAATAGAAGCTATCAGCCATGCCAGCCTGGTGGAAATGGAATACAACCGGGAGCAGGCACATTGCTGCGGAAGCGTATTAACTTTGATCAAGGATCCCCCTATAGCAGCAGAAGTAGGAAAGGTGAGGCTGGATGAGGCGGTAGATGCAGGTGCAGAGCAAATACTGGCCCTATGCCCCTGTTGCCAGTTCCAGTTCAGGGTTACCAGGGACAAGAAAGGCTTACCAATTAAAATAGTAGACCTGGCCAGGTTTGCAGCTTCAGCCTTGGGTTATGATTTCCCGGATCCTGAACCGGAGGTTCAAAGACAATGGGCAGTATTTGAGGCCATGATAGCCTTAATGAGCCCTGGGGGATTTGCTGAAATAATGAAATCAATGTGGCCCCAGCTGATTGATGCCATGCCTTTCGGCCTGGGCATCATGATGAAGAAGATGGGAAAAATTCCAGGGGCATTAAAAGCCATGAAACCTTTATTCCCTGTTCTTTTCCCCAGGCTCCTGCCCCGTATGATGCCCAAGGTGATGGATACCATGCTTTCCAGGATTTCAGATCTGGTACCTATGCCTGACTATATGGCGGAACAGATGCCGGATATGATGCCCCGGATAATGGATAATCTTATGCCTCACATGATAAAGGAAGTAACCCATCTGGTATCTGATTCCATGATTGATTACCTGGCTGAAAGTTAATTGGCAGTAGCTACATTTCTGTACATCAGGTGCAGGATAATGCCCTTGGTTACTATAATTAAGAATATGGCTATAAACAGAATAATAATATAGAGGGGCTGGCCCCAAGCAAAACAAAATATGGGAAGCAAAGCCGAGCCTAAAGCGCTGCCCACCACATTGGGATTAACTTTATGCTTCTTTCTTAAAGTATATTTATAGGCAAATCCCACCGCTAAAGAAATACCGAATACAATCAAAAATATAATGGGCACCAGGTAAGCGGCAATGCCTATGGTGGTAGCTATGCCTCCACCTCCCCTAAATTTAAAAAACAGTGGCCAATTATGCCCGATTAGCACTGCCAGGGTAGCTATTACCAGAGTGATATTATCCAGCCCTAACAGCCTGGCCACCAGGGGAACCAGTATTCCTTTACCTACATCGAAAATAAAAGTAGGGATTCCTGCTTTGTAGCCAAATTGCCTGCCGGCTCCGGCTGTTCCCGGCCGGTCTATGCTGGACAGATTATCCTTTTTAAGTATCTTGGCCATGACATAAGCAAATAGGACTGAGCCTAGCAAGTAGCTGGCTATTATGTAGGCTATTTTAAAGTAAATGCTTTCTAACATATGTTAAAGAATTTTGATAATGGGTTAAGATTATAACAGATAAATGGCAAAATTATTAGTAATTATTGAAACAAATAATTGTGTTTTAGGCTCTAAATGTGTATAGTTCGATTATTATTTTCAATTCAAAGGAAATAAATGGAAAATTTATGGCTTCCTGCCCGAGATTTCTTATTCCTCTCTTTGTTTTTGGCTATAGCCATGGTGCTTAAAAACAAGATTAAAATACTGCAAAAATACCTTATACCCACCTCCATAATAGGGGGATTTATAGGCTTAATACTGGGATCTGAATTGCTGGGCTGGGTAAAGCTGGATACAGATACCCTGGGTACCCTTATTTATCATCTAATGGCCATAGGATTTATATCCCTGGCCCTTAAGGACAGGGATAAAACTTACGGCAGTAAAATGGATAACATAAATACCGGCCTGGCCATCATAACCGCTTACCTGGTGCAGGGAATACTGGGGTTCGGGATATCCCTGGCCTTGGCCTATACAATTTTACCTGGTCTTTTCCCGCCATTTGGACTGCTGCTGCCTTTGGGTTTTGCCCAGGGTCCCGGCCAGTCTTACGCTATCGGCAGAAGCTGGGAGGAGCTGGGTTTTACCAATGGGGGCAATATAGGGCTGTCAGTAGCTACCATTGGGTTTTTATGGGCCATAATATTTGGAATCCCCTTACTTAATTTTTTGGTTCGCTATAAAAAAAGGCTTAATCTGGGAGGCAGGGAATCAAAAATCAGCATAATTTTTAAAAAGAGGCAGGATATTGAAGAAAAACATACTGAAAATATTCCCAAAAAATTGTTTATAGACAGTTTAACCATACAAATCGTTCTTATCGGGCTAGTGTATTTGCTGACTTACCTGGCCCTGATGGGAATGTCTTATGCCCTCAAGCCATTGGGAAGTTATGGCGATACGGTAGCGGAACTGCTGTGGGGCTTCCACTTTGTCATAGCTACCATGATAGCCATCATAGCCAGAATATTTCTAAATTTTTTAAAACGGAAAAACTGGCTGCATATAAACTATCCTGATAACTTTATTTTACAGAGAATATCCGCCGGCTCATTTGATTATATGGTAGTGGCAGCTATTGCTGCCATTTCTATCTCTACTTTTAAACAAAATTGGATACCTATATTGATCATAACCTCGGTAGGGGGTTTAGCTACCTTGGTATACACCTATTTCCTGTGCAAAAGAATATACAAAAGCTATATGGTTGAACATATAGTGTCTTTGTTTGGAATGTGGACCGGTACTATCACCACCGGGGTGGCATTGCTGAGGGAAGTAGATCCCCATTCCCGGTCTAACGCGGCTGAAAACCTGGTATTGGGCAGCGCTGTAGCCTTGCCTCTGGGAATACCCCTCATGTTTATTCTAGGCCTGGCGGTAAGCGGGTACCGCAATGGAAACCCCATGCTGTATGTCTATGCACTGTTGATTTTTATAGTGTTCTTAGCTGTTCTTCTTTTCCTGCTGCTGTACAGAAACCGCAAGAAAAAAGCATAAATTAAATACCTCAAACAATACTAAATAATAATTAGTAATTTTTTTAAGAAGTACCTTGCATTGTATGGTACCTTATGCTATATTATAGCTACTTTATAAAAAAGGATGGGATGTGCATGGATATTCAATTAAAAAAAGGAGTCTTGGATTTGTGTGTTTTGTCCCTGCTCACCAAAAAAGACAGGTATGGCTATGAGCTGGTAAATGAAATATCGAAAACCATTACTATTTCTGAAGGGACTATATACCCCTTGCTGAGAAGGCTTAAAAGGGATGGTTATGTAACTACCTATCTGGAGGAATCTGCAGAAGGTGCCCCCAGAAAGTATTATCAGCTTACTTCTTCCGGAAAAAAGCTGGAAAAGCAATTGGAGCAGGAGTGGGTATCTTTCGTGGAAAAAGTAGGGAAATTTTTAAATGAGAGAGGTGGCAAGCAAGATGGATAAAAAGGAATTCATGGATAGGCTTTCCAAAAGCCTTAAAGGGATCTCCAGTCAGGAAAAAATGGATATACTGGGCGATATCCAGCAGCATTTTGAGATGGGGGCATCAGAAGGTAGAACTGAACAAGAACTGGCAGAATCATTGGGTAATCCAGTTATCTTGGGCAGGCAGCTTAAAGCCAATGCTTTGGTGGACATAGCAGAAAAGGATGCCTCTGCCGGCAATATAACCAAAGCGGTATTTGCCAGCCTGGGCCTGGGCCTGCTGAACCTGATATTTGTACTGGGACCCTTTATTCTGTTAGCGGGTGTATTGCTGATATTATTTGGAGCTGCTATAGCAGTAACCGCAGTGGGGATAACTGGATTTTTTGCCAGCATATTGGGGCCTTTATTCCCCCAATATTTTTCCAGTATGATTCATCCGGCAGCTGGTGCTTTTGCTTCTGCAGGTATTACCTGCATAGGCCTGATATTCTTTATAGCAGATATATATTTGGCTCGTGCTATGTATAGGGTATTTATTAAATATATTAGGTTTAATATTAGAATCATTAAAGGGAGAGGGAAAACAGATGAAATCCAAAACAACTAAATTAATAATATGGCTTGCCTCTATTATGGCTGTATGCTTTATTATAGCGGCCCTGATAATGGTTTTTGGCAATGGTTTTAGCTTGAACAGGCAGATAGTCGACCAGTCAGAATCTTTTGATGCAGCCGGCATAGAAGAGCTGGAAGTGCAAACCACCAGCACTAAAATAAATGTGCTGGAAAGCGATAGTGATCAAATCAAGGCGGTTTATCACGGGCAGCATTCTTCCACTATAAACAGGGGAGAACCCCAATTGGTTACCTACCAGTCTAAAGACAAGCTGGTTATTAGAATAGAGCAGCCCCGCGGAATATACTTTGGTATAAATATTGAGGATACGGTACTGGATGTTTATGTGCCTGCTAAAAATTTCAAATCAATTACGGTTACCAGTACTTCCGGCGCCTGTGTCATTGAACAGCTTAATACAGAAAGCTTTATCTATAAAAATGTATCCGGGAGTCTAAAGGCTAAAGGTATTTATGCCCGGGACATAAACCTGGCTTCTACTTCCGGCAGTATTGAACTGGAGGATTATGAGGGTGATGTTAATGCCAGGTCTATTTCCGGCAGGGTAATACTGCAAGGGGGAAGCTCCAATGAAAACCTGGTAGTGGACACTACCTCGGGACAGATTAAAATTTACCAGGAACAGGTAAGCAATATGGATATTAAGTCGGTATCTGGGCAAGTAGAAGTAAAAATGAACCAGGAAGCCCAGTTTTCGGTAAAGATAGCTACTATTTCTGGAAAAATAGAGAACATGTATCCAGTAACCGTAATTTCTATGGATAACTGGGGACTGGAAGGTGTAGCGGGAAGCGATGAAGCCAGTATTAAAATCAATACTACTTCTGGAAAAATAATTTTAGGTTATTAGAAAATAGTTAAATTTAAAAAAGATAAGGAGTAGGGTTTGAAAGCATTAACCAATCAGGATATGGGAAAGGGGAAAAAGCAGCTGGAAGGGATACTTGTATTGTGCTGGGTAATGTCAATATTGCTAGGTTTAGCCCTGCTTACCGGCATATTCAGGCTGCCCATGGGTTTAGGGAGAATGCCTTTTGCCCTAAATAGTATTTTGACCTGGCTGCAAACAATAATATGGCTGCCTTCCAGGCTTCTATTTTCCTGGTGGGGAGCTGGCATCTATATGGTAGAGCTGGCGGCCATATATAGCCGAAAAGCATTTGCTGTGCCCTTAGGTAGGGCGGTTCTGGTAGTAACCATGGTATTTCTATTCCCAGTGGGCACCATAGTAGGGGCCATATTGTGGAAGAGGTTGAATAATCCATCAGCCCAGGGGTACCTGAATTACTCCCAGGCTTAAAATTAGACCATCAGCTAAAAATACAGCAGCTTCTGTAAGTACAGGGGCTGCTGTATTTTATAGGGTCATAGTTTTAAAAAATTGTATTATTTATAGCCTAAATAAGGTAAAATATTTGGTTATGGTTTAGTTGGAAGAGTAATTATGGAACAGCAAAAAGCATTAATATTAAACGGAAATTTAAGAAAGCTGCTATTTAAATTCTCATTGCCGGCAATTACCGGTATGGTAATAGTGGCTCTGTACAATTTTGTCGATACCCTATTTGTTGGCAGGGGAGTAGGCCCATTGGCCATAGCCGGCCTTACGGTGGTATTGCCGGTTATGATATTCATGATAGCAGTGGGACTGCTTACCGGGGTAGGGGCTGCTTCCATTGTTTCCAGGTCCCTGGGAAAAGGAGACAGCGAAACAGCCAAGCTAGCAGCAGGTAACAGCATACTTTTAAATCTGCTGTTTAACATACCTTTAATTATTATATTTTACCTTTCCATGGACTACATACTGCAATTCTTGGGTGCATCGGCAGATGTGCTTCCCTATGCCCGGGAATACATGTCCATAATAATTGTAGGCTTTTTGTTTTATACCTTTTCCATCAATGGAAATAATTTAATCCGGGCCGAAGGAAAGCCCAGGGCCAGCATGTATGCCATGCTGATTGGAGCGGTACTAAACATAATACTGGACCCCCTGTTTATTTTTGTGTTTGATATGGGGGTAAGGGGAGCGGCCATAGCCACCGTAATAAGCCAGGTAGCCAGCTGCATTTATATATATATCTTTTTCCTTTCTAAACAAAGTATATTCCATCTGCATATAAATAAATTCAGGTTAAAGCCTGTCATAACCAGGGAAGTGTTGGCTTTGGGCACACCTTCCTTTTTGATGCAAATAATCGGCAGCATAATGTTTACCTTATTTATAAAGATAGTGCAGAGGTATGGCGGAGATGACTATGTAGCCATTACCGGTATAGGAATTAGAATAATTGACCTTATATTCATGCCCATAGTGGGAATCAGCCATGGTTTTTCTCCCATAGTGGGTTTTAACTACGGGGCAGAACTATATTTAAGGGTTAAGAAAGTATTAAAGGAAGCCTTGTTCTGGACTATTATAGTGGCCAGCCTGGGCCTGGTGTTCATGGTAGCTTTCCCGGGCTTTTTGTTGGGTTTTTTCACTGATGATCCAGAGATAATCCAAAAAGGAATAATGCCTTTAAGAATGATCGCCCTCCTGTCTCCAGTATGGAGTTTTCCCATACTGGGAAGTGCTTTTTTCCAGGCTATAGGCAAGTCCAGGCCGGCTTTGTTTATAACCCTGGGAAGGGATTTGCTGTTCTTTATACCGGCTTTGATAATTTTACCCATGCTGCTGGGGTTAACCGGGGTATGGCTCTCCTGGCCGGCTACTGACCTGGTGTCTTTTATCATCAGTTTTTCTTTAATCCGGCGGGAGGTAAAGATTATTAATTCCAAACTTGTACCCGATTTTAAAAAAGAAGGGTGAGAATAAGATGTCATCCAGAGCGGAAATGCTTAACCGCAAGGCAGCAGATGCTAAAAATAAGCCGGACCAGGTTATTGAATGCTTAAAGATAGAACCCGGATATTACATAGCGGATATAGGTTCAGGCGGCGGCTATTATAGCTTGAGGTTTGCAGAAAAAGCAGGACACCAGGGCAGGGTATATGCAGTGGATAATGATAAAGACCTTCTAGGTTATGTGGAGAAGGCTGCCAGGCAGAAAAATTTGTCACAGTTATCAGTCATATGGACCGAAACAGGAAGCCTTCCAGAAAAAGCCCTAGACCTGATTTTTTTCAGAAATGTAACCCATCATCTTGTAAACCGGGTAAATTATTTCAGCAATATGAAAAAATATTTAAAACCAGGGGGCAGGATAGCCATAATAGATTACGACCTCAGGCGCTTTTGGTTTAAACGGGACCGCCATCATTTAGCCCTACAGACAATTCTATCAGAAATGAAGCAGGCGGGTTTTAATTTGGTAGGGGAACATCAATTTTTAGACCGGCAGCATTTTACCATTTATGCTTTGTCCCGATCACTTCAGCCAAGCCTCAAAACGTTTTAAAAACTTATCTACTTTGGGGCCCACCACTGCCTGGCAATAGGGTTGACTAAAATTATTTAAAAAATACTGGTGATGGTATTTTTCTGCAGGGTAAAATGTTTCCAAGGGCTTTATTTCAGTTACCAAATCACGGCTGAATGTTTTTTCTTTCTTCAGCTGGTTAATATAATCGCCGGCCTGCTGCATCTGTTCCGGGGAAAGGGTGAGTATGATGGAGCGGTACTGGCTGCCTACATCATTTCCCTGCCGGTTAAGGGTAGTGGGATCATGGATAAAGAAAAAAACTTCTAACAGCTGCCGGTAGTTGATTAACTGGGGATCATATTCTACCTGAACTACCTCCGCATGCCCGGTCTCTCCGCTGCATACCTGGTGATAATCAGGTTGGAGGCTATGTCCGCCGGCGTAACCGGGAACAACCCTAATAACTCCCTTAAGTTTAGGAAACACTGCTTCCAGGCACCAGAAACAGCCTCCTCCCAATACTGCTTTTTCCATGTTTTCAATTATCCTTTCTGTATCTTATGGGTTTAATTTTACTGCAAGCGGTAAGAAAAATAAATACTACTAAATCTATAGAATCTATAATTATTAATTGACATAATGATACAGAATTAGTATCATTTAAAATAGTTGTAATATAAAATTTGCCTGTATTATCTATAAAGGAAAAGAGGAGCCATGAATGACAAGAAAGAAAGTATAAAAAAGATGATAGAAAGGCTGCACCAGGGTGAAGACCCTTTGCAGCTAAAGGATGAGTTTGAAAAAATCATGCAAGGCATTGACGCTATGGACATTGCTTACATGGAAAAGGAGCTCCTAAAAGAGGGAATGAAAGAAGAGGAGATAAAGAAATTATGCGACGTGCATCTACTGGTATTTGAAAACAACCTAGAGGCCCCTAAGGAGCTGAATAAAAACCATCCGGTATCCATACTGGCTGCCGAGCACCAACACATATTAAAATTTACAGAAACATTAGGCAGCGTGGTACAAGACTTAAACCAGGCATCAGCCTTTAATCAGGTATCTGAACAGCTTGGCCGTTTGGAGCATATTGCACAACACCTGGTGGAAGCCAATCTTCATCATCAACGGGAAGAAGAGGTGCTTTTTCCTTATCTTAGAAAAAAAGGGGTAGGGGAGCCTGCTGATATAATGCTGTCAGAACATGGGATTCTAAAGCCGGCAAAAAGGGAACTTCTTCAGCTGGTAAAAAGCTACCAGGATTACAGCTGGCTGCAATTTTTACAAAAATTAAATAAACTGGCAGCTACCATAACCAACATGCTGCCTGCACATATCTATAAGGAAGACCATATCCTGTATCCCCTGGCATTAAAAGTGGTTCCAGGCGAAGCATGGAAAGATATGAAGAATGATTTTGACCGTATAGGCTATTGCTGTTTTACTCCCCATCAGCCTGCCCAACAGATTTAAGGGGCCGCCTTGATGAGGATTGCCCCTGCTGGTAAAGCAGCTGGCCGCAGGCGGCAGCAATAGAAGTACCCAGCCTGTATCGCTGGGTAGCCTGGATACGGTTTCGGGAAAGTATTTCTTTAAAGGCGGAAATGGCCTGTTGGCTGGGAGCACTTAACTGGCCCCCGCCATTGTAGGGAATAAGGTTAACCACAGCCAGCAGGCCATTTAGAAGACTGGCTAGCTGGCTTGCTTGCCGGGGGCTGTCGTTTAAGCCTTTTATCATTACGTATTCGAACATTACTTTCCTACGGGTAAGGCTAATATATTGTTCTACTGCTTCCATTAATTCCGGCAGGGGATATTTTTTATTTACAGGCATTATTTTAGATCTCAGCTCATTGGTGGGAGCATTAAGGGAGATAGCCAGGTTTACCTGCAGGCCCAGATGGGATAACTCTTTAATTTTTGGCGTAATGCCTGCTGTAGAAACCGAAATTTTCCTGGCGCTAAGGCCAAATTTATCTGGATGGTTTAAAATTTTTATGGCTTCTATCACCTGGCTGTAATTCAGCAAGGGTTCACCCATGCCCATAAAGACCACATTGCTTACAGTTTGCTCCTGCTCCTTGAGCAGGCGAAAAAAATAAAGGACTTGGTCGGTTATCTCCTGTGCAGTTAGATTTCGGTTAAAGCCCAGTTTGCCGGTATGGCAGAACAGGCAGTCCAGCGGGCAGCCCACCTGGGAAGATACGCATACTGTATTTCTATGTTTATGCCTTAAACATACCGATTCAATACTCAGGCCGTCATCAAGGCCTATAACTGCTTTAAGGGCTCCTCCCGTGTTTATGGGCTCTGCCTTAATATCCAAAGGTACCTTCTCTTGAAGTTCCTGCCTTAAATTTTTAGGAAGGCTGGAAGCCTGGGCCCAATCGCTTACCAACAGCTTATACACAGCCTGTTGGGCCTGCTTTATTCTGTAAGGCGGTTGATTATCTAATACCTGCCCTAATAATGTTTCCCTGGACTCCATACTATGGCAAAAATAAAATATAATTATTGATGATAAAATTCTATAACATAATTGCTTAAATTTATAATGCTTCTATACATAAGCCTCCAACTTGTATAAAATTTCTAATTAATGAATAAGAGATTAATCATAGTATTGCTAATTATGCTATGTTCTTTCTGGGGCCTGAAAGAGCTTTATGCCCAGCCTGAAGCTGTCCAGAAAGTTTATTTTTTTTATTCTGAAGAATGTGATGTATGCCAGGTCCAGCTGGAAGAAGTTAAAGCTATGGCGGAGGACAGCAATTCATTTTCATTGGCTACTTATGAAATAAGCACCAATAGAGAAAACCTGGAGCTGCTGTTCTACCTTTTGGACCGCTTTGCCCCCCATAATTTTGATTTCAGTATACCGGTGGTATTTATTGGCAGCCAGGCCCTAATAGGGGAGCAGGATATAGGAAATAGCCTGGAAATTTATTTAAACCAGCCTGATGCACAGTTTTCAGATGCCACGGAAGAAGCCGTAAACCAATTTTGGCAAAGTAAAAACCAAAACCAGGATACTGCCCAAAAATTCCTTACTATCCCTGCGGTTATAGGGGCTGCTGCCATTGATTCCATTAATCCCTGCGCTATTGCCATTATCCTGTTTTTAATCAGCTCCCTTTTCCTTAGCGCTGACCGCAAGAAAGTTCTAATATACGGCTCAATTTATATTGGTACCATTTTTTTAGTTTATCTGGGCCTGGGGCTAGGGTTTATCTATTTTTTAAAATCAATAAACATTTCTTCACTATTTTTTGTAGTAGTAGGGGCTTTACTTATCTTGGCCGGGCTGCTCAGCCTGAAAGATTATTTCTGGTATGGCAAAGGCCCCAGCCTGGGTTTGCCAGGGCCTATAAAACAATCTATCCAGCATCATATAGAGAAAGCCACGGTAGCTTCTGTAATAACGGTGGGCATACTGATAAGTATTTTTGAGTCGACCTGCAGCGGGGCCATATATTTAGGGATTTTATCCCTGGTATCCAGCAGGGGACTGGATGCCAGGCTAATGGGCTTGCTGCTGCTTTATAATTTTATCTTTGTACTGCCCTTAATTGTTATAATGGTTGCCTTTTATTTTGGCTTTCCAGTTAAAAAAATCAACCGCTGGCTGATACAAAAAAAGCGCAAAGCATATAGACTGATAACCGGTATTGTATTAATATCATTAGGTATGTACCTTATTATTTATTTTCAATTGGCAACATGAGGATATGGCTGAGTTTGAGTTTAATGGTGTTTATGCTGGCTGCTGTATTTAAAGGCTGTGATAACCAGGCGTTGGATCCAGCTGAGCAGCCGGGGAGCTTTAACCAGGCCCAAGAAGAGTTAACCGCTGAAAATTCCAGCCAGGGCATAGTGGTGATAACTGTGGACCAGGCTTACCGGATATTTACTGAAAACAAGGGCCAGTACCTGTTTGTGGATGTGCGTTCCGAGCAGGAATTTGCCGATGGCCACATAGAAGGCGCCCTTAATATTCCGGTTTCCCAAATTGAAGATAACCTGTCTTTATTTAAGGATAAACAGTATATAATAGTTTATTGCAACGGCTCCACCTGTGACCGCAGCGGCCATGCCGCTAAAATTTTGGTTGAGAACAAAATTAAACCGGTATATGACATAGGCGGCGGCGGAATTATGGAATGGATGTACAAGGAGTACCCTTATATAACAGAAAGCCAGTAATGATTATCAGAAAGATTTTGTTTTGGTGGGAGCTTCCCCAGCTACTGCTGGGAGCTATTATATATTTAGCCCAAAAAAAGAATATAAGCAGGGTGGGCAGGTACCGCCAGGCCCAGGTGTTTAAGGGTGCCGGATTCAGGGGAGCAATATCCTTGTCCTGGCTTATCTTTCTGGGTACTGATGCCGATGATGAGCGGCTGGTAAAGCATGAATACGGCCATAGCCTGCAGTCATTGTTTTTGGGATGGCTTTACCTGCCTTTGGTAGGCTTGCCATCACTTATCAGGTCCAGCATCTGGAGAAGCAGCCGCCGGGAGACATCCCAGTATTTTAAGCGTTTTCCTGAAAATTGGGCAGACAGGCTGGGGAAAGCTGATAGAAGTTCTTGCCGCCGCAAGATTTAATTATCTCTTGTCCTCTATCCTTTGCAGGCGCAGGCGGTTATGGCGCTGTAAAAGGATGCAGGGAATATTAGCCAGTAGGGCATAAGCTATCATTATCAGGCCCACCCACCATTGATTCCATAGAAAAAACACCGGCACCGGCAATATTTGCAGCCAATGGGTAAGCTCAGCCCTTTTGGTTTCATTTAAAAATTGGCTTAGATAAGGGGAGCTTTTTTGGGCAAGCTTTTTCTTGGCAAAACCTCTTTTAAACAGGGTTCCTCCATCGGGAATGAATTTCTTCCAGGATTTTACCTTAAAAATCTTATGATATACTTCTTTATTTATCTCCCAGGAAGTTATCTTAAACCAACCCTGCCTGCCGGAAAAAAAGCTTAGGGGAATCAGGCTGCACAGGTAAGATATGCCCAGGTGTATTACCAGCCAGGCTATTATGTTTAAAGATATAAGCCAGAAATGTGAAGGAAAAAATACCCTTATATTGCCCTCCTTAATTTACTTTAACCTTACGGTTCTTCCAGCTGATCTTTTTGCCCAGTATCATCATTATTATGGACCACATGAAAATAGCTATAAAAAATACTAAAAATACGGGATACAATATTCCTGCTGTTATATGGAAGTTGCCTATTTTCCGGGCCATCCATATGGTCTGGGCTCCATAGGCGAGATAAAATCCAATCCCTGCAGCCAGAATCCAAATATTCTGGCTGGAGGCTGCTTCACTTATAGCAGTAGCCGGAAAAAAGGCCGCTGATATCCATAACACCACCAGTATAATATTTATAATGGAAGTAGCTTTGGCTCCAGTGCTAAATCCTTTGGCAAAGCCATTAACCAATTCCTTTAACCCCTGGGGATACATCCTAAAGGAAATGGTGCCCTTGCCTCCCAGGCAGGTAAGGGGAATACCAGCCTTGACTATTTTTTGACCCAGGGCCAGATCCTCCAGCACCCGGTCCCTGGTGTGCTTATGACCTCCCAGCTTGTAATAGGTTTCCCTTTCTATCAGCAGGCAGGGACCAAAAGCCCCTATGGGTTTGATTTTTTTCTGCAGGGGTGTAAACACTCCCATAGAAGACATCAATACCAGGTTGAAATAAATAGCAAAGTTTTCATAAAAACGTTTTATGGCATGATAGGGCTGAATGCTTAATACCCCTCCGTATTTTTGCCGGCAGGCTAATATTTTTTCCAGACCCTGGCCCTCAAACCATGTATCTGCATCCAGAAACATAAATAACTGCCCCCGGGCAGCCTTGGCTCCCGTATAGCAGGCCAAAGATTTTCCCATCCATCCAGAAATATCATTTTTAATTCTAATTACCCTGGCTCCATAACCTGTGGCAACATCGCCGGTACCATCTTCAGAATTATCATCAATAACCAAGACCTCTAAAGGTTTTATATTCTGTGCCTTAATGGATTTCAACAATTTGGGCAGGTTGTGCTGTTCATTACGGGCGGGAATAATTATAGACAGCAAAGGTGTCTCCGGTCCAGGTAGATTTTGCTGGCAGCCGCTGACCCGGTAAAGAAGCCAAAAACCGGTCAACCAGAAAACTATTCTAACTGCAAGGTTTACTAAAAAAATTCATACTCCCCTCATGGCAACGATAATTAGTTAAATTTTAATTTGAAGCAGGGTAAAAGTAAATGGGGCCGGAGTTAGTTTTTTGGTGCCGGTAAGCAGGCATTTGGGGGATAACTTACATAAAAAAAGGGCACCAATTGGTGCCCTTTTAATATTTGAGTATTACATCATTGGCGGCATTCCGCCCCCGCCCGGCATGGCCGGTGCCTTCTCAGGCTCTGGCTTTTCCGCTACCACTACCTCGGTGGTAAGCAGCAGGGCAGCAATGGATGCTGCGTTCTGCAGGGCTGAACGGGTTACC
>JAQVDY010000025.1 GCA_028698215.1 Actinomycetota bacterium
TAAAAGTATTGTTTGCCAAAGAAGTTTATACCATAAATCCGGCCTTGGTTCAAGCTGATCGCCAAACCCTTCATGCAGCTTTTAAAACAGCCGGATTTACCTGAAGCTTGCCTGGCTATAAAGATTTGGACTTTAGAATTCTATCAGCTACAACTTATATCTCAATATAGCAGCTATGCCTCCTGCTGCTGACAGCCTCTGGTTTCCTTCTACGTCTATGACTTCACAGCCCTGCCCCAAAGCATCTTCTACTATCTCATCAACTATGTCGTGATAATAAACAAGCTGTCCCTCACAGTAAGGGCATCCTTCCTGCTTTTCCACACTAATATATTGGCAGGAATCACAAACATAACCTTCCTGTATTAGGTTGCGGTCATACACCAGGGTCCTTATCTGTTCTATAAGTAAAGCCTTAATGGTAGCTTTTATCCCCGCTACTGCCCAGCCATTGGGATTATATTCGTCAAAAAGATCATCCACTAATTTATCTTTAGTCGCCTTTTCATACTGGTCTACCAGCTCCTGGGCCTTTTTGCTTATTTGCCACACCTCAGTATCTGGCTGCGCTTCAATCTGTCCAATTTTTTTGGACTGCAGGTAATTGTGCAGGTAGTTGGAAAAATTAGATAATATTTCTTTTCGGCCAGCTACTATCAAATAGTCAAATTTTCCCTGGCTGAACAGCTCCATGGTTTTATCATTTATAATTTTAAAGAAGCGGTGGAGCTTTTCCTCAATCTTGCCCAGCAGTTTCTTTTCCCTGAAAGCAGCTTCGCTCCTGAAATTAACCTTGGAGGGTACGTCATTTATAAAGGCGGCCAGGTATTCATTTATCTGCCCCAGATAAAGGAGGTATATCTGGGCTTTCTCACGGTCCATGAGCAAAATAGCATATTTGTTAAAGCTTTGCACCATAGACCTTAAGTTCTGTGTATGGGGTTTGGGATCTACAATTATTTTGGACCTCATCACTATGGGAAAAGCCAGTTCTTGCCATAATTGTTCCCCATCTGAAAATATGAGAAGTGTTTTTGCCGAATCAGCCTTAAACCTGTCATCCACATAACTTTTAATCTTTTCAAAAATATCATAAACCTTTTTTTTATCTTCCCGGGGAATACCAGGATTATTTTCCAGTTCATCTTTTTTTTGGGTTATCATGGAATTTAGAGTGGTCAGGTAGCCTCTTTTATCGGTCCTGGCCCCATCTACCATCAAATAAAGCGATACAACCAGGTTTCCTGAAGGCTTGTAATCCAGTACCTGCGCCAATCCTATTTTACCGCTGTTATCTTTATTCATCTAACCTCCCCTTATCTTAGAAAATGCTTTTAATTAACTTCAAAATTTAATATCATTATACAATATTTATCCTTACATTTTTATCATTACCAAATTAGTAATAGGATTACAGATGCTTGCTTTCATTGGCTATAAATTTATTGAATTTCTTGCTTTTGTTATCCCCTATCCTATTGCCTATTTTATTGCCAGGATACTGGCCAGGCTGGCAGTAGCAGCCAGGATTAATCTTACTCCCTTAAAAAAGAATATTTCCCGGGTACTTGCCTTAAAGCAGGATGACCCCCGTGTTTATAAAACGGCTATAATGATTTACAAGAATTGGCTGATGAATGTGGTTGATTTTCTCAAACACAAGCGGGTATCCAGGGACAAGCTGAAGCAGCTGATAGAGCTGGAGGGCATGGAAAATTTAAAAAATGCCCTTAAAAAAGGTAAGGGAGCCATAATATTTACAGCACATATTGGAAATTTTGAGTGGGGTGCCTGCAGGATAGCGGTAGAAATAGAGAATACCTGGGGCATGGGCATGAGGCGGAAATATGAACCCCTCAATAGGTTTTTCGAGTCAAAAAGGATATCCAAAAGACTTCATACCATCTATAATAACCGTCTTTTAAACATATTCAGGATTTTAGAACAAAACGGAGTTGTAGCCATACCTACTGATTGGGACCCCACTGATAAGGCAGATCCAGTAGACTTTTTTGGTAAAAAATCAAAAATCCCTTACGGCCCCATTGTAACTGCATTAAAATCAGGGGCACCCCTTCTACCCAGTTTTATCTATAGAAAAGAAAAATATACCCATCACCAGGTAATTGGCCCGCCCCTGGCTATTGACAGCAGCAAAGACGCTTCCCATAATTTGGACAGGATGGTGGAAGTTTTGGAAGCTTATATTAGAAAGCATATTGACCAGTGGGAAATGTTCCATGATATTTGGGTTGACTAATATCCGGTTATAATTCTATATTTAATGTATTATGTCCAAACAAAAAGACTCAAATAACAGCAAGATTATATCCAAGAATATTTGGCATACATTAAGCACCCCACAGCTGCTGGAAAAACTTTCTACTTCTGCCCAGCAGGGTCTATCCAGCCAGGAGGCCCGTCAACGCTTAGCCTCTTTCGGCAAAAATGAACTGGAAGAAAAAAAAGGCAGGTCTCCTTTTAAAATATTTTTATCCCAATTTAACGACTTCATGATATGGATACTTATAGCAGCCGCCTTTATTTCAGGGGTGATTGTCAGGGAGATTACCGATGCCATTGTAATACTGATTATATTAGTTATTAATTCCGTGCTGGGTTTTGTCCAGGAATACCGGGCTGAAAAAGCACTGCAGGCACTAAAGGAGCTGGCCAGTCCCACGGCCAAGGTTATAAGGGACGGCCAAGAGCTGCAGGTTAATTCCAATCTTCTGGTCCCCGGGGATATAGTTAAACTGACTGCCGGGGACCTGGTACCGGCAGACTGCCGGGTTTTGGAACAGGTTAACCTGCAGACCAATGAGGCTCCCATTACCGGTGAATCCATGCCTGTAGACAAAATTAATACCGCTTTAGACAACCCCCAGCTGGGTATCGGGGATCGTATCAACTTATTATTTAGCGGTACCGTCATCACCCGGGGCAGGGGCAGGGCTGTGATTGTAGAAACCGGAAAAAATACAGAAATAGGCAAGATAGCCTCCATGGTGCAGCAGGAAGAAGAGCTTACTCCCCTGCAGAAGGAATTGAAAACAGTAGGCAAAAAGATAGGGATAATATGCATAGTAATAAGTGTAATAGTATTTGGATCTGGCCTGCTTAAAGGAAATCCCCTGGGTGAAATGCTGCTGGTAGCAGTGGCTTTGGCGGTAGCAGCTATACCCGAAGGGCTTCCAGCCATAGTTACCGTTTCACTGGCTTTAGGGGTGCAGAAGATGGCCAAGAATAATGCTTTGATCAGGAAACTCAGCTCGGTGGAAACCCTGGGAGGGGTTACTGTAATATGTACAGATAAAACCGGTACCCTTACTATTAATAAGATGATGGTAAGAAAAATTTTTACCGGCCTTAATGAAGATAAACCATATTCTGACTATATCAGCCAACAGGATAAAAGCAGCCTAAAGCCTTCAGGACAGGGCTTAAATTACCTGCTCCAGGCAGCCCTTCTCTGCAATGATGCTTATTATATAGATGAGCAAAAAGGCACGGTCAGCGGTGACCCTACTGAAACCGCGCTATTGGAGCTGGGGCAGTCTTATTCTCTGTCCAAATCTGATTTGGAACAGAAAATGCCCCGGATAGCTGAAGAGCCGTTTGACTCTGAACGGAAAATGATGACTACCGTACACCAGGACCAAAAAGAGCACCTATTATTCTCCAAGGGTGCTCCCGAGGTCATCTTAAGCCGCTGCAGCCGGATAATAAAGGAGGGCCAGGTTACCCCCCTTACCGACCAGGACAGGCAAAATATAGCCAATAACCATACCGGCCTGGCTAAAAATGCTATGCGTACCTTGGCCTTTGCTTTTAAAGCCTTGGACCAGATCCCCTCAGCAAAAGAGGTAGGCAGGTTAGAGCAGGATTTAATTTATTGCGGTTCAATAGGCATGATAGATCCTCCCCGTCCGGAAGCGGCAGCAGCTATCAAGCAATGCAAAAGGGCTAATATCGGAGTTATCATGGTCACTGGTGACCACAAGTTGACTGCCCAGGCTATCGGCACCGAGCTGGGGCTTCTTGATGAAGGGGACCTGGTGCTGGACGGCCAAGAGCTGGATGCGCTTTCTGCGGAAGAGCTGCAGCAGCAGATTGAAAATATTAAGATCTTTGCCCGGGTATCTCCTGCCAATAAGGTGGCCATTGTGGATGCCTTAAAAAAGAACCAGCATATTGTAGCCATGACTGGAGATGGCATAAATGACGCTCCTTCTTTAAAGAAAGCTGATATAGGAGTAGCTATGGGAATAACCGGTACTGATGTCAGTAAAGAATCCAGTGAGATGATACTAACTGATGACAATTTTGCCACCATAGTAAAAGCCATAAGGCAGGGGCGGATTATTTATGATAATTTGAAAAAATTCATACTATTCCTTTTGTCCTGCAATATTTCTGAAGTGCTGCTTATGTTTATAGCCATAGTGTTTGGCGACTACATCTTCTACCTTATACTGGGAGAGCGGGGATTTTTATATATACCCCTGCTGCCGGTACAGATATTATGGATGAACCTGATTACTGACGGCCTGCCTGCAATGGCTTTGGGGGTAGACCCTCCAGAAGCAAATATAATGGAACGGAAAGCCCAGAAGAACAAGGAACAAATACTTAGCCCCCGAAGGCTGGGTATTGTCAGCTGGCAGGGACTGGTGCTAACCTTTGGGGCTTTGTTTGTGTTTTTTGCCGGACCGGTAATATTTCCCCATAATACTCAGCATGATATAGATATATTCCACACCAGCGTGTTTACTACCCTGGTGCTTTCACAGCTGTTCCATACTTTTAATTTCAGGTTCCAAAACCGGGGGATATTTACCAAAGATATTTTTGCCAACAAATACCTGAATCTGGCAATTATTGCCTCCATTCTTCTGCAGGCAGCTATTATCTATATTCCCTGGCTGCAGGATATTTTCAATACTACCGCCCTTTCCCTAAATCACTGGCTGCTTATTGTTATTAGCTCTTTGGTACCAGTAATAATTATTAATTTCATTAACCAGATAAGATATAAGACTTCAGGTAAGGGAGATTGAGTGCATCACACCTGTATTAAATTAAACTCCTCCCTTAATTATGACCTGGAAGTAAACCGCTGGACCGCTGCCGATGAACAGGCTGTGGTTCAAATTGCCCATGGGATGGCAGAACATTCAGCCAGGTATGGCCCTTTTGCCCAATTCCTAACCAACAACCATATCTCAGTTTATGCCCACGACCACCGGGGGCATGGAAAACTAGCCCAGCAGCAGGGCCAGGCTGGTTTATGCCCTCCCCAAAGAGGCTGGCAGTATATGATAGAGGATATGCTAAAAGTAAACAGGCATATAAAAGAAAGCCATCCCGGAAAACCCGTATTTATGCTGGGACACAGCATGGGCTCCCTGTTGGCTATCAATTTTGCTTATCTTTATGGCGACTTCATAGATGGACTGTTGCTTACCGGAGTGGCCAGCCCTCAACCCATTTTCTCCAGGATAGGTCTGGTTATAGCAGCCCTGCAATCAAGATTTAAAGGAATACATGCCCCCAGCCAGCTGCTGCATAATATGCTTTTCGGTGGATACAATAAACATTTTATGCCTGCCCGAACAGATTATGATTGGCTGAGTACCAACACAGAAGCAGTGGATAACTATATTGCAGATCCCCATTGCGGCATTGTTTTCTGCACCAAATTTTTTTACGATTTAGCCCGGGCTACCCTGGATATTTATAAGGTAAGCAACCTGGAAAAAATACCAAAGACCCTGCCCTTGCTGTTGATGGCTGGAAGCCAGGATGCAGTAGGCCACATGACTAAAGGGGTTGAAAAAGTCTATCAGCTTTTCCAAAAAGCAGGGATAAAAGATTTGAAGTTTAAAATCTATGACCGTTGCCGGCATGAACTGTTGAATGAAGAAATAAGGTTAACCATATACCAGGATATAATAAACTGGATAAGCTCCCGCCTTTAGCTGTTTTTAAAGTAATGCAGAAACCGGTCTTCATACTGCGCATAAATATCCCAGCGATCCAGCTCATTTTTTAACTGGCCGGCATCAATTTCTCCCTTTTCAAACTGTTTAAATTTTTTATCAACTTCCAGCCTTACCGCTACCGGTATTCCAGAACGGTCCCGGGCCAGTACCGGCTTACCTTCAGCATTCAGGTTAATATAGTTCTTTTTAAACATCTCCGGCAGGTGTGACCGCTGTGCGCTATAGGTGATTACTTCCTGTATAAATTTAAACAGGGAGATATCCCAAAATTCATCTACTCCCTTTATCAGCCCGCAAGCCTGATCCTGGCTATTATTTATCTGGCTTTCAATATTTTCGGCAATAGCAGTAATAGGCTTGCTTACTATCTCCATCTGTTCAGCACTTTTTATAAATTTCAGGTTATATAAAATAAGGGCCAGGTCACTATCTTCCTTGGCCAGCATCTTTAAGGCTTCCTGCGCTTCAGGGCTGAATCCTTCCAGGCGCAACATATAGGAGGGGGTAATAAGTTTAGGTTTTTCCCAGGTGATTTTTCCCTGCCTGACTACTGTTTCTTCCTCTCCGCTTTCCCCTTCAAATTCCTTGTACAGGGGCTCAGATACTATAAAATAGCTCATGGTAGTAGAGCCGGATGTGGATAAATACTTCTGGGGAAGTATAAGCACTTCGGTGTTTTCCAATACGTATTTTATCTTATCTTCCATGTTCATTAATAACCTTCCTGATAGCGTAGATTAAAGAATACAATGGTTGGTAAAAAGTTACAAGGGAGGCATTCCCTTTCAGGAATCTATGGTTTGTGAAGCTATTATTTGGACTCCCGTGCCCAGCAAGTTTGCAGCCAGGCAATCACCTGCTTTTACCGGGGCTTCGGCCTTAATCTTTTTAACTTCCCTTATAAGTTGTGTCAATTTATCCTTTCTTACCGGATCCTTGCTCCTAACTGGCAGCCGGCGGGCTATTTTAGATTCTATGGTTATGGAAGTGGTTAATATCCTTACCGGATTAAATATCTCTTTTTGGACAAAATCCAGGCCCCGGGGGCATTGGTTTCCGCTTATACTTATAATTTTCTGCCCTGTGTAACAGACATCAAGCCGGCATCCTGCCGGGCAGGTAATACAGGTTAGCTGCTTAGTTTTCATAGCCTTCTGCCTCTACCACAATTTTCTGGTGTTTGGAAATTTCATATTTGGAAAAATCCTCCCTCCGCACTCTCCAAAGGACCATCTCACCCGGGTTAAGATATTTTTGGATTCGTTTCAGCCTGGTACCTTTAATACTGAGCCTGGCCTGGACAAAAGGCTGTTTAACCCTGATTTTAAATTCTACCCCATCGGTACCGGTAATTTTTTCGGGAATCAGCTGGCTAATACCCCGGCCAGCTGCCACTTCTATTTCAGGCCGGGCATGCCTTTTTCCCCTGATATAGTTTACTGCTGCTTTCCCGGCTAGATAAGCATCCCTGGTTACTTGGTCCACCAGGTCATAAACAAACAAGGAGTTGCCGCAGGAAAATATGCCTTCAGCAGAAGTGGAAAAAAACTGGTCTACTGCAGGTCCTCCCGTGGCTGGATCCATCCCTATGCCAGCCTCCCTGGCCAGCTCATTTTCCGGTATTAGCCCTACTGACAGCAGCAGGGTATCGCATTTTACTATTTTAGCGGCCCCGCTTACAGTATTTGTTATCTCTACTGCCTGCAGCCTCCCCCCGCCTATAATGCGGGAAACGGTAGAATGAAAGGCTAAGGGTATATCATAATCCTCCAGGCATTGCACTATATTTCTATTAAGACCGGAAGAATAAGGCATAAGCTCATAAACCCCTTCCACCTGGCATCCTTCCCATATAAGCCTTCTGGCCATAATTAGGCCAATATCACCAGACCCCAATATTACTGCTTTTTTTCCAGGCAGGCAGCCGTACAGGTTTATCATTCTCTGGGCTACCCCGGCGGTGTAAACTCCGGCAGGCCTGCTTCCGGCAATGGATAGTGCCCCCCTGGTTCTTTCCCTGCATCCAGAGGCCAGTATTATGGCCTTACCCCTGATAGTGCTAAAGCCAGCTTTCTTGCTGGCAATTATTACCTCCTTGGCCCTATTGATAGACAAGGCCATGGTATCCAGCCTTACTTCTATATCAAGGTTTTTTACTTGGTCTATGAATAACTGGGCATATTCAGGCCCGGTAAGCTCTTTCTTAAAAATATTTAAGCCAAAACCGGCATGGATGCATTGAGGCAGGATACCGCCTAAAAAATTCTCCCTCTCTACTACTACCATCCTATCCAAACCCATCTGCCGGGCTTTACAGGCGGCAGCCAGCCCTGCCGGTCCTCCCCCTATAATAATGAGGTCATATGAATTACTCACAATATGCTTCCTAAAACCATTTTTGAACCTGTTCCTTTTTTAGTCAATTCCTCCAGGGGCAGGCCCAGTTCCCTGGCTAGGATATCTAATATTTTAAGGCTGCAGTATCCGCCCTGGCACCGGCCCATACCCGCCCTGGTCCTAAACTTGATGCCATCCAGGGTTCTGGCTCCCCTGGCTATGGCTTCCACTATTTCTGCTTCAGTTATTTTCTCACACCGGCATATTATCCTTCCATAGCCGGGATTTGTTTTATACAGAGCCTGGTTGGCCCTATATTGGGACTGGTCAAGTTTCAATATGGATTTTCTTATTGGATTAAAACGGCGGTTAGGTGTAACTTTTAACCCTGAATCCTGGAGCAGGCCTATAGCCATCCGGGCAATAGCAAAAGCACAGGTTAGCCCTGGAGATTGTATCCCTGCTAAATTTATAAAACGCCGATTTGTTGCTGAAGCTGATATTACAAAATCATTGGTATCGGATACAGCCCTTATTCCGGCAAAGGAAGTTATAGCCTGGCTAAAAGGTATACCGGGAAACCAGCTGAGCGCTTTATTTTTAATCCGGGCCAAGCCCTGCTCAGTGGTCTCTGTATCAATCTTTTTTAAAGGCTCATAATCCGGTCCTATCAGGGTGTTTCCACCTATAGTAGGGGTTACCAGGATGCCCTTGGACCTTTTTTCCCTGCCCCTGGTAAGGGGAAAATTAATATGGGATACAAAGCCTTCAGTTTCCCGGTCCAGCAGTATATACTGTCCCTTTACCGGATTAATGGTAAAACTGTGGTCGCCTATCATCCCGGCTATGCGGTGGGCAGCAATCCCTGCTGCATTAATTATATAATCTGACTCAATGGCCATTGAGTCAGAGTGCAAAATAAAGGATTTACCGGCCTTAATCCCCTGCACCTCAAAACCTAATAAAAATATGGCCCCATTTGCCCTGGCATTCTCGTAAGCGGCAATGGCCGCTTCATAGGGAGATACAATACAGGCATCGGGAGCATATAGGGCGGCGGTAACCTGGCTGCTTACAGCCGGCTCCAGATCTTTTATTTTAGAATAGCTGCGTAGTAAAGATAGTTTTTGTATCCCCTGCCGTTTCCCCTGGCTGTAGAGCTGCTCCAGGGCGCTAATGCCTTCCGGGCTGCTGGCGTTTACCAGGGAACCAATATTTTTTAAGGGTATATCTAACTCTGGGGCATTCTGCCTGAATATCTTGTTCCCCTGATGGGTTAACTTTAATTTCAAGCTTCCTGGCTCCCCTGCATATCCTGCATGCAGGATACCGCTGTTAGCCTTGGTGGTTTGCCAGCCTACATCCTGCTCTTTTTCTAGGACCGCTATGGTCAGGTTGTACCTGGAAAGTTCGCGGGCTAAGCAGCATCCGGTAATTCCCGCTCCTATGATAGCTATATCTGCTTTAAAAAAAGGTTTAGGTTTTTGTGCAGCCATTCTAAAATTTAATCCTTATTAGGGAAGGCCATAAAATTCTTACAGTTACTTTTCATCAGCCCAGTTCCGGGACCGCTCCACAGCCTTTTGCCATTTACTGTATAGTTTTTTTCTAAGACCAGCTTCCATCTCAGAAAAATATCTTTCATATTCCATAGGGTTCTTGATATCCTTGGCAGAAGGCCATAAGCCCATGCCCAGCCCTGCCCCATACATGGCTCCCAGAGCAGTAATTTCGGCAATATCCAGCTTGTCTATTTCCTTTCCGGTTATATCCGCCAGTATCTGGCAGAAAAGCCTGTTTTTGGTAACACCGCCGTCAATTCTTACCTGGGGCAGGTGCAAACCGGTTTCCTTTTCCAACACATTAAGCACATCCAGGGTACGGTAGGCTATGGATTCCACCGCTGCCCTTATTATCTGTTTTTTATTGGTAGCCCGGGTTATTCCAATCAGCATGCCCCGGGCCAAAGGATCCCAATAAGGGGCGCCCAGCCCGGTAAAGGCAGGGACTATAAACAAATTATCCTGGTAATCCTCTCCGGCCGCTAAAAATTCAATATCTTTGTAATCCCCTATGATCCCCATGCCCTCCTTAAGCCATTGGAATATGCTGCCCGTATTGTATACGGACCCTTCCAGGGCATAATAGACTTCCCGGCCATTACTGTAAAAAATAGTAGAAAGCAGGCCGTGATGGCTGTTAATTTTATCTATGCCGCTGTTCATCATGATAAAAGAGCCGGTACCGAAGGTTGATTTTATATCCCCTTTAGAAAAGCACCGCTGCCCGAATAATGCTGCCTGTTGATCTCCAAATACGCAGGCTATGGGTATGCCGGCCCCAAAGGGAGAGCCGGCCTTGGTCTGTCCAAAATGCTGGTGGCCGTAGCTGGGCATGGCCTGGGGTAATATATTTTTGGGTACCCCGAAAATTTCCAGCAGCTCCTGGTCCCATTCCAGCTGGTTGATATCAAACAGTAAAGTGCGGGAAGCATTGGAATAATCGGTAACATGCTTGCCGGCCAGTTTATAGATTATATAGGAGTCCAAAGTACCAAAAGCCGCTTTGCCTGCCTGGGCCAGTTCATTTATATGCGGATAGTGGTTAAGAAGCCAGGCAATTTTAGTGGCAGAAAAATAAGGGTCTATGGTCAATCCTGTTTTTTGCTTTACCAGCATTTCATAACCCTTGTCCTGGAGCAGCCTGCACTGGGCAGAAGTTCTCCGGTCCTGCCAAACAATAAGGTTGGCCATCGGCCGGCCGGAATCCTTTTCCCATATGGCTACCGACTCCCTTTGGTTAGTAATTCCCAGAGCCATAATCTGGTTTGACTCTATGTTTGCTTGATCGATGGCCCCTTCAATAACCAAAATTACCGCAGACCAAATTTCTTCCAGGTCCTCTTCCACCCAACCGGGATAGGGATAAACCTGGGCAATAGGCTGAAAAGCCTGGGCATGCACATTGCCATCCAGGTTAAATATTATAAACCTAATTGAAGTAGTTCCCAGATCCAATACTCCTATATAATCCTGGCGGGAAGGATTTTGCCTATAGGCTTTAGCGGAAACCTGGGGTATGGTATCACTTTTTGACAGGAGCACTATTTAGGGTTCCTCCTTTGTATATAAAAGATATATCATATATTATAATGGATAGGGTTCAATTTAAAAACAATAGTTTTGAACCAAGACTAAAGGAGGGCTATGGAACCTGTGGTTCACCATATGGGATTAGCCCGGCTAGAGCTGGCAACAGGCGATATAACCAAGCAAAAGACAGAGGCCATAGTAAATGCAGCCAACACCCGGCTTTCACCGGGAGGGGGAGTTTCTGGCGCTATACACCAGGCAGCCGGACCGGAACTTTGGAAGGAAGCAAGAACTCTGGGAGGGTGCCCTACCGGGGAAGCCAGGATAACCAAGGGATACCTTTTACCTGCCCGCTTTGTAATACACACCGTAGGTCCTGTATACAGCAATTCTTCCCAGGATCCTAAAAAGCTAAGCAGTTGTTATAAGAGCAGCTTAGACCTGGCTTTAGGCTACAACCTAAACAGCATATCTTTTCCTTCCATAAGCACCGGCATATTTGGATACCCTGTAGAACCCGCCTCAATTATTGCCTTAAATACAGTAATAGATTATCTTGAAAAGAATCATAAGCCTGCTTTAGTCAGGTTTGTTCTCTACTCAGATACAGATTTTAACACCTACCATAACAGCCTGGATAAGATTCTAAACCCGCATTAGGAGCATTTGGAGTACCCGCAGTTTCTGCATACATAGCATCCGCCCTCCGGCTCCATGATTCCGCCACAATCTTCTTCAGGACAGATCATAATCGATTTAGGACCGCTTTTTATATCCAGATCAAACTTGTTGGTACCCTTTGCTGAATATTCTATAGCCTTTCCTATGGCATCGGGGCAGGAAAGCACATGGGTATTATCATCCGCAATACAGGTTATGCACCTGATGCCCTCCAGCTGGCTTAATATGGAGTCGATCTCTATGCCGGACCTTATGGATATGCTTATCAGGCGGCCTATGGCTTCGGTTAAGGCTGAGCATCCTTCTTCACCTGTATTGGTAAATACCTCACAGATACCTTTTTCATCGGAGTTAACGGTCACATAGAGCTTTCCGCAGCCTCCGATTAAATATTTCTTGGTCATGCCCCTGGTAACATCAGGCCTGGGCCTGGGCTTTATAGTAGCTGATAGGGTCCTTGCCTCCGGGGAAATAAGGTTTTCTTCCTGCTTTGGGTCCTTGCTTTCTACCTGTAATACCTGGCTGTCCCTGCTTCCATCCCTATATATGGTAATGCCCTTACACCCCAGCCGGTAAGCCAGCATATATACATCTTCAACATCCTTTTCGGAAGCATTATGGGGAAAGTTTACCGTCTTGGACACAGCATTATCCACAAATTTTTGGAAAGCTGCCTGCATCCTTACATGCCATACCGGTGTAATTTGATGGGCAGTTACGAATACCCTTCTATGTTTCTGGGGAACTTCTTCCAGGCCATCCAGGTTACCCTGTTCTGCAATCTTTATCATAAGTTCAGGAGAGTAGAAATCCTCCTGGCGGGCTATGTGTTCAAAATAGGGATTTACTTCTACCAGCTTATCATTGTCCATAACATTTTTAGTAAAAGAAATAGCAAATATGGGCTCGATACCGCTGGAGCATCCCGCAATTATGCTCAAGGTTCCAGTGGGGGCAATGGTGGTAGTAGTAGAATTTCTGATAGGTTCTTCATCAGGGCTGTCATAGACACTGCCTCTAATAGCGGGGAAAGGTCCCCTTTCCCTGGCCAGGTTCCTGGAAGCCTGCTTGGATTCATCCTGTATAAAACTCATAACTTCTCTGCCCAGCTCCAATGCCTCTTCACTGTTATAAGGGACATCCAGCTGTATAAGCATATCAGCAAAACCCATAACTCCCAAACCAATCTTACGGTTCTGGTGAACCATCTGGGTAATTTTATCCAAAGGATATTTGCTCATGTCTATAACATCATCTAAAAACCTTACTGCCACATGGACTATTTCCCTTAATTTTTCATAATCAATTATCTTGGACGCTGCCTCTTCCTTAACCATATGAGCCAGGTTAATAGAACCTAAATTACAGGCTTCGTAAGGAAGCAGGGGCTGCTCTCCGCAGGGGTTGGTACTCTCTATCTGGCCCATATTAGGGGTAGGGTTATCCTTGTTCAGCCTATCTAAGAATACGATACCGGGATCCCCATTGGACCAAGCATGTTTTACTATTTTCTCAAATATCTCTCTGGCCCGGTAATGATCTACCACTTCTTTGGTCCTGGGGTTTAAAATCTCATACTCGGTATCATTTTCTACCGCTTTCATAAAAGTTTCAGTAACCCCTACCGATATATTAAAATTGGTAAGTTTTTCACAATCTTCCTTGGCGGTTATAAATTCCAGTATGTCGGGATGGTCCACCCTCAAGATACCCATATTGGCACCCCGCCTGGTGCCTCCCTGTTTAATGGTGTCGGTAGCAGCATTAAAGACAGTCATAAAGGAGATAGGTCCGCTGGAAACACCTTTGGTAGATAGCACCACATCATTTTTAGGCCTGATATTGGAGAAGGAATAACCTACTCCTCCTCCTGACTTTTGTATAAGTGCTGTTTCCTTAAGGGCTTGAAAAATAGCTTCCATGGAGTCTCCTACCGGCAGCACAAAACAGGCAGCCAGCTGCTGGAGCTCTTTACCGGCATTCATTAAGGTAGGGGAGTTGGGCAAGAAATCCAGGTCAGACATTATGTCGAAAAACTTTCTTTCTATCTGGCTTATCTCTTCTTCGCTTTTACCGTAATTCTTTTCAGCAGTGGCAATATTCCTGGCTACCCTTAAAAACATATCATTAGGGTTTTCCAGTAAGTCGCCCTTCTGGTCCCTTTTTAAGTATCTGCGCTCTAAAACCTTAACTGCATTCTCAGTTAAGATTATTTCCTTTGTACTATAATATTGATCAGATTTCTTTGTTTTATCCATAGCCCAACCTTCAAATTAAAATGTTATTCACTGATATCTATTAAAAAAGGCAAACACCTGGGATTGCTAAAATTATTATAAAATTATCATAAAATCAGAATATGTAGTGTATGTTTAAATATTAATGCACAACATATAGTATGTCAATAGAATTAAATAGATTTACTAAATTATTAATTTCCACTATCTGCAATCATGCTATATCCCAAATAATATTTGGTTTTTGTTTACCAATATTGATTTATTCTGGTATAATTCTTTTTTCCTTATATATGTTAAAATGGTGATAAATGTTAAACGCGAAAAAGGGGTGATAATGAGCTCTATAATCAAAAAAAGAAGAAAGAAAATGAGAAAAAAGAAGCATAAGAAGATGCTTAAGAAAACTAAATGGCAGAGAAGAAATAAATAATGTTTATTTTAGAAAACAATATATCTTTTTTGGATGCTCTGGACCAGAGAATACTCATTGGTGATGGAGCCATGGGAACCATGCTCCAATCCATGGGTATAGCTGAAAGTCCTGACCATTTAAACATAGATGAACAAAAAATTGAAAAAGTGATTGAAGTCCATCTGGGATACCTTAACGCTGGGTCCGATATCATACAGACCAATACCTTTGGCGCCAATCCGGTAAAACTAAAGTCTTACCAGCTGGAACAAAAAATTGAAGAGATAAATAAGAATGCAGTATTGGCAGTAAGGGAAGCTATTTCCAGGTACAGGTCTAAAACCGGCAGCAGCAGAAAAATCTTTATTGCAGCTGACATAGGTCCCCTGGGCCAATTGCTGGAGCCTTCAGGCACTATTAGTGCTGACCAGGCTATCCAGTACTTCCGCCAGCAAATTGAAATCCTGGCCGGTATGGGATCAGATGTGGTGCTGATTGAAACCATGATGGATATAAATGAAGCCTTGGCTGCCTTAAAAGCAGCCCAACAGGCAGCAGAAAAGCTGCCTGTAATATGCAGCCTGACCTTTGGCCCTAATGGGGTCACCATGATGGGAAATAAAGCCCAGGATGCGGTGAAGCAATTACAGGAGGCAGGGGCAGCAGTAGTTGGCGCTAATTGCAGCCTTGGTTCTGTTTCCATGCTGGAAGTAGCCCAGAAAATGAGAGAAGCAGATAAGAAGGCCAAATTACTGTTCCAGCCAAATGCAGGTTTACCTGTATTAAAAGATGGGCAGACTGTATATAATGAATCAGCCCAAATAATGGCTGCAAATATTGCTAAGTACCTACCCTATAATCCTTCCATAATAGGGGCCTGCTGCGGCAGTACTCCCCAGCATATACAGGAAATTATAAAAGTAGTCAGCTAAGCAGCCCTTCTATAATCAATTCTACCGCCCGGTCTTCATCCAGGCCTCTGGACATCAAAGTCTGTAGCTGTTTGGAGTCCACGCTTCCAATAGAAGCTTCGTGAGTTATATGCGCCTTGGGGTGGTTTACCTCTACTATGGGAATAGCACTGGCTTTGGCATCTCCCTGAATGATTTCTTTGCAGTCTACATGTCCCCGGGCATAGGCAGCAGAAGCCACCAGCTTATTATAGACTTCTGCCTGGGCATGGTCCCTTACTGCTACTTTGGAGGTAAGAACTCCCCTGGAGTTCTCTCCCGCCAGGTTGCCAGCTTCCCTGATTTTTATATGGTCATTTCCTTTGCCGTCGATCCTGGCTGTCATTTCCAAAACGGAGTCCGGCCCGCAATAGGTCTCATAATCGATATCAATACTGCCTACCCTTCCTTGGAGCAATTCAAACTCAGTCTTTGCCCTGGCTCCCTGCTCTAAAGTAATTTTGGCTTTGGGAATTACGGTTATTCCTCCCTGTTCACTATGGATATGCTTTTCCAGATAGGCGTAACTGGCATTTTTCCCTACCCTAATATTACCGTCCATTATATGTTTTACATCTTCTGCATTGGGAAAAACACAATGGGAATAGATCAGTATCTTGGAATTAGCCCCTATGTCCACTTTCATGATAATCTTTTGTAAAGCCCGTTTATGGGTTACCCCGAAACATAGGTGTACCGGCTTTTCTATTACTGTATTATCAGCTAGCTTTATGTTAATATCTACCCCGTCTTTAATATGTTTGGTCTTAACTTTTAAGCCCTTAACATCATGGGAATCAATAACCTTATCCCGGTCTATGATAAGCCTGGCTGTATCTTGGTCATGTATGGCCTTATGTAAATTGGCAGCATTAATTATATCTTCAATACTCATAAGCTATCTCCGTTTTTTTGTGGTTGGTTTATGTGGTCGCAAGGCAGGCATTTGTTCTCAAAGTAAAGGGAAATCTCATCTACAGTACCTTCTTTTAATACCGAGCCGCAGCATAACAGAAAAGCGTGTTCTGACTGTTTCAGTACTTCCAGGCTATGGGTTATCAGGATTATGGTAGCTCCATTTTTCTTTAGATATTTCATGGCATTAAAAATATTCTGCAAGGAAGCTACGTCTATCCCGGAATCTGGTTCATCCAGTATAACCAGCTTGGGTTCAATAGATAATATGGAGGCCAGCTCTACTTTCTTTCTTTCTCCCCCGCTTAGATTCTTATCTACTATCCTGTCCATATATTCAGCCGGATTCATCCCTACTATAGTAAGAAAAGCTTCCAGGGCCTGCCTGCTCTTATCTTTAGCTCCCGCAGAGATAAATTTTTCTACAGTTAATCCTTCAAATCTGGCCGGCTCCTGCCAGGCCATGGTTATTCCCACTTTGGCCCTCTGGTAAAGGTCCATTTTTTTAATGGACTTACCTTCATAGATCAGGTCCCCTTCAAAATCCCTATATCCTTCTATACCCATGATTACATTACCCAAAGTAGTTTTACCTACACCATTGGGCCCTACCACTGCATGGATCAGCCCCTGGGTAAAATCCATGTTTATGTTATTAAGTATATGATTGCCGTTTATGGACCATTTCAGATCCTTTATGCTTAATATGCTCATTTTAATCTCCTCGCTTTCAAAGATATTAAATTATAGCAGAATTAGAGACCTTTGGTTAGAGCATTTTACAGACAAAAGAGGTTATTTTTTAGACACCTTATCTTCATTGGTGTTTATGGGATTTCTTGTCTGGATTACCCTGGTACCAGCAATTCTATCCCCAAATCTGGATCTTTGAGGAGAAGTAATAATTAGCATAATTCCTAAAAGATTTAAAGTTGGTAAACCGTCTACTACTCTTAAAAAATTCCTTATCAGGCTTCTTTTAATGCCGGGACTTTTACCTTCCATATTTATTATCTTTATGCCCATCACTGCTTTGCCCACCGTTTTTGCCCAATAAGCTTCTAGCAAAATGAAATAAAGAAACATAAACAACAAGAAACCTATACACAAAGGGTCGGTTATGAACCAGCCCCGGGCCCAAAGGTGATGGCTGGCAGACATAATCCATACTCCTTTAATTATGCGGGTGATAGGGAAAAACAGGGCACAGAATAATAATAAATCTATTAGCAATGCTATAAACCTTAAGCCTAATCCAGCATATGCTAAATCAGCATTTCTATTTGAGGTTGATACTGAGAGTACTTTTCTATTAATTCTGATTCCTTTCCCTTATAATCCTGGTAATCTGCAAAATCAAATCCCGGGGATACTGTGGTTCCCAGCAGGGCATAGCTTCCGCCCTCAAGCAGGCAGGCCCCCTGCCAGGTGTATTTTGGTACCATATGCTGTACCTTTTGCCCTGCTTCAATATTTTGTCCCAGTATTATTTCCTGGGCAGTTCCATCTTCAAACAGGTTGAGCATATATACCGGGTCCCCCTTATAGAAATGAAAAACCTCATCACTTATTAACCGGTGCAGACGAGAAAAATGCTGGGGGGTTACCACGTAGAGTATGGAAGTGGATAAATTTCTAGCTCCTGAATAATCCTGGCCCAGGCCAGAAGGGGCTATTATTTCTTTACTTCTATAGGTCTCTTTATAATAGCCGCCTTCTCCAGGAAGAGGTTTTAAACCATATTTTTCTATAATTTTGTCTACCTCATTCATCCATACCTCTTATTTTTCTTTCTAATACTCTATCAATTATATTAAAATAAGATTAATTTAAAACAATTAAAATAAATTTGGACCAATTTTTTAACTATATTCAGATATTTTTTTTGGCCTTTTTTCTAACCCTTATTGTTGGCAATAGCATCTATATAAGAAGAAAAAAGAAAATCAACCCCATAGCCTTAAAAATCAAACTGAAAAGATTGGGTAAACTTTTAGAAATACTGTTATTGTTGCTGGTAAATATATGGGCTATGGAAGTATTGTTTTATTCCTTGAATCTAAAATCTAGAATATTTGGCTGGCCTTTTAATCAAAAATTATTTGATGCCTTCTTTGTAAAACCAATAGGCCTGGCCTTAATAATATTGGGTTTTGTACTGCTGGTCTGGGCTGTTGTAAATCTGGGCACTTCCTGGAGGCTGGGTATAAGCGAAGCTAACCCAGGAAATTTGGTAAAATCCGGCATATTCCGCTACTGCCGTCATCCTATATATGTGTTTTTTAATCTCTACTTTTTAGGAACTTTTTTAATCCGGGGCAACCTGATATTTCTAATCTTTTGGGTAGCAGTAGCAGCTATACTTCATTATCAAGCCATATCAGAGGAAAAATACCTTACCAAAATATATGGAAAGAGCTATGTGGATTATTCCAAACAAGTAGGACGTTATATCACTTTCAAGATAGTAGCTATATGGTCAAATATTAAAGGCTCTAAACAATCCGCCTGATTAAGCAGAAGAAATCATAGCGATAAACTGACGGGCTAAAATAGGATCAAATTGTCTTCCTGCTCCCGCTTTTAATTCCTCGATTATCTTAGCTTTATTTAAGGGCTTGCGGTAAGGCTTATGATTGGTCATAGCTTTATAGGCATCCACTAAAGCTATGATTCTCGAGTTTAAAGGGATTTGTTCTCCCTTTAGCCTCTGGGGGTAACCATTACCGTTCCACCATTCATGATGGGAAAGCACATCAAAAGCTATGGCAGAAAGATGGGGAGAAGTTATACATATCCTGTAACCAATCTCGGCATGCTGCCTAATTATTTTCAACTCTTTTTTGGAGAGCTTCCTTTTGGTATGCAATAGTTCTACCGGTACTGAAATCAAGCCAATATCATAAAAATGACACAAAATCTCCAGGTTATCCAATTTCTGTCCCTTGAGTCCCGCCAAGCTGCCCAGTTTCCGGGCTAAAGCTTTCATTTCTTTCCCATGGTTATCCTCAATCTCCAGTTTCTCATTAAGGGTTTTACGTAAAGAATCTATTACCTGTAGTGAAAGTTTCTTGGATTCATTTAATTTAGATTTATACATTTGGCTTTCAGATTCCACCACTTTCTCCTCTACCTTCTGGTAAGCCTTGCTCTTGGTAGATAGGCCCAAAGATATGGATAAGGGAAGATAGTGCACCGTCTCTTGTTGAAATCTTTTTTTAATCCTTTTTATAAGCTCATGAGCAGTAAAGGAGCTTGTCTTGGGCAGCAATATGGCAAATTCATCCCCGCCCCAACGGGCTACAATATCTTCTTCCCTAAAACACTCCATCAAAATGGAGGAAGCCTTCACTAACAATTTATCCCCTTCCATATGGCCAAAAGCATCATTGATAAGCTTGAGACCATCCAGGTCGCCCATTATTATGCTCAGGGGCAGCTGCCTCCTGGTATCCAGCCTCTTTAACTCTTCCTCAAAATAAGAACGGTTATAAAGGCCGGTAAGCTTATCATGAAAACTGAAATAGCGGACTTTGTTTTCCACTTTTTTCCTTTCAGTTATGTCCCTGGCTATGGACATGGCTATGGTTTTATCCTTTAACCGGTAGGATCGGCAGCTGACTTCTACCGATATTTTTTTTCCGTTTTTTAAAACATGCATCATTTCAAAAGTATGCCTGCCCTTGGCTGCTATTTTATCATGGACAGATGGGACCCTGCTCATAGATTCCTTATCCAGCAGATCCAGGGGAGACATATTCAGGAACCGTTTTTTACTATAGCCATATTTCTCTATAGCAATCTTGTTTACTTCCAAGAAATTGGAAAACTTTTTTTGTTGGGGATCAAATTCAAATAAAAATATAGGGTCATTGGCATTATTAAACAGAGTCCTGAACTTTTCTTCATTTTCACGTAGCTGGTCTTCAAATTCTTTCCTCTGGGTTATATCAACTATAACCGTCCTTATGCCCACTACATTTCCTTTTGGATCCCTTATGGGAATAGAATCGCTTAACACTGGTATGGTCCTATTATCCTTGCGAACGGCAGTATATTCATTCCTGCCTACCAGTTTTCCTTGGGCCAGTGTGCTAATATTTTTAGCTAGGTTGTCTTTCTCGTATTCCGGAACAAAATCAGCGATGTTTTTTTTGCCTTCAATTTGATTTCTCCCCATCATCAGCATTTTGGCAAAACGGTAATTGGCATAATAAATGTTTCCTTGAGTATCCATCTCTGTTGCTGCAGAGGGTAGGTTATCTATCATTTCCTTATGCCTTAAATCATGGTTATGAATATCGTTGTCCTGGCCAACCCACAAAAAAGCTTCCTGTCCTTTATGATTCAAGATCCTGGACCCGTAGAAGGTTACCTCCCTAATCATGCTTTTTGTACCCATCTTTACTTGGCCTTGGACCAGGTAAGGGGGTTTTTCAACACTTTCCCATTGCCTCTTAAAGGATAGTCTACTGCTTCCGGGGATAAATTGGAGCAGCTCCTGGTGTTGAATACGGGTGCAATCAAGGTTCAGCAGCTGTTCCATAGCTTTATTAGCTATTACTATAATACCCTGTTTATCTACTACTGCTGCCGGGAAAGGCAGGTATTCAAAAATCAAGTTGTAACGTTTAAATAGAGACATTTACCTATTGCTCTATGTTATTTTTCAGGGTTGATTTATTCTCCGGATAATTTGCTTTGAAATTTATGTGCAGTATTTAAGACTATATTTTCAACATTGATTTGGGCTATAAATGCAAAAACCCTAATTTTAGAATAAAGAATCTAGTTCCCCTTCTTTTCCCCAATTACACATGTTTATTTATTTTACTACTTTTATTACAATTTTCATATAAATATTTCCAACACTGTTAATGGTTTTAGCAGTCAGCATTAAATGTTAATATAGGAAAATGAATGCTACCCAATTACTATCCTTAAACGAAAGCCTTGCCTGCAGTACCATGGAAGGTTTTATCAGAAGTTACGCTTTAAGCCTGGACCGTGATGGGGCTATAGTAGGCTTAAGCGGCGGCTTGGATTCATCAGTGGTGTTAAAATTATGCCTTAATGCCCTGGGCAGCAGCAGGGTAAAAGCAGTAATATTGCCGGAGCGGGATTCCCAAAGCGTGCATGTCAAAGACGCAGTAAATCTTTGCCGCCACTTGGGTATAGATTATATTTTAAAAAAAATTACCCTTCCTTTGTGGATGCTGGGAATATACCGCTTATACCCTCCCCCCTGGCTGTTTCCTGCTTCTTTAGTTAAAAAGTTCATAGCCAAAAAGATAGAAGACCTGGGTCCTGACCCTTTTATGTCCCGCTTGGAAGGAAGAAACAGGAAACTGGATAAGCCCTTGGCTTTCCTGAATATCAAAAACAGGATAAGGGCATCCCTGCTGCTCTATTATGCTGAAATAAACCACTATTTACTGGTAGGGACCATTAATAAAAGTGAGTGGCTAACCGGTCTATGGGTTAAATACGGGGATGGGATTGCAGACATTATGCCTTTGTCTGGAGTTTACAAAACCCAAGTGATTAAGCTGGCTAAATATCTAAATATCCCCTCCAGGTTTATAGAAAAGCCACCAACTCCCGACCTGGGGGCAGCCATAGGGGACGAACAGCTGCTGCAAATTAATTATCCTAAACTAGATATCATACTTTCCGGACTGGAGCACAACCTTACCTTGAGCCATATTGCAGAAATAGCTGGCATAAGCATGGAGGAGGTAGAAAGGGTGCAAAATTTAATTAATAAATCGGAGTGGCTCAGGCAGCCCCCCATGCACCTTAATCTTTAGCTATTAATTTATATATGTCTTCTAAAGCAGTAGATGCCTTTTGATGCCAAACCATCCGGGCCAAGCAATCATAGGTTGTGCTTTCCAGGTTTATAATTATAAAGCGGCCACAGAGTTCAGGCAGCCTGTTGACTGGGCTTACTTCCAGGCTGGAGCCTATAACCAGCATCATGTCACTTTGTACTGCTTTTTGTTCCGCTTTCTGAAAATCAGGGCCCAATGGATCCCCGAACAGGACTACGCCGGGACGAATAATGCCGCCGCAGGCGCAGCGGGGAGGAACTTCGGTCTGGGATAAATCCAATAGATAATTAAAATCAAATTGCTGACGGCATTGCATACAATAAGCCTGGTTCAGGTTACCATGTACCTCCAGCACCCT
>JAQVDY010000026.1 GCA_028698215.1 Actinomycetota bacterium
TGGTATGGCTTCTTTTTTCCTGCCAGCCCCTACCGGAACAGGCTGCCCCCAGCCCTGAACCTGAACCCCAAAAGGTAGAAGAAACCGGGCAGCCTGCCCAGGAACCTGAAACAGGGCAAGAAGAGGAAACTGACGAGTTTGCCCCTAAAAATCTTTACGGCAGTTTGGATACCGGAACCCAGAGAGACTACTTCTTGAAAGGGGTGGAGCATTACCAACAGCAGCAATACCTCCAGGCAGAATTCTATTTTAATAAAATCAAGGACCAGTATACCATACTTCAGGACCACATATATTATTACTTGGCTAAATCCTTGCTGCTGCAGGAAAAATACGGGCTTTCCCAGCAGTACTACTATACGCTGATCCAGGATTACCAGGAAAGCATATGGGCAGAAAAGGCAGCCCTGGAATATGCAGACCTACTTTTTATACAAAATGATTATCCCCAGGCTGAAACATGGTATCAGCAATTTTTAAACCAATACCCTGAATCGAGCTACGCTGCTTATGGCCGGTTTCAGCTGGGCTTCTGCCAGGAAAAAAACTCAAATATAGAAAAAGCCTATGAAAATTACCGGCAAGTATGGCTGAACTACCCCACCAATGAATATGCTGAAATTGCCTTTTCCAGCCTATCCCGGCTAATAGAAGAAGGCCAGCCGGAATTCTTCCCTACTCCAGAGCAGCTGTACCAGAGGGGGGAGACATTTTTCCAGAGCTACAGCTATTATCAGGCTTTAGACCAGCTTAACCAGGTGCTGCAGCATCCTGAAGCAGATACCCAGATAAAGGCAAAAGCATTATTTAGGATTGGCATGTGCTATTACAATTTAAGGGACTATTCCCAGTCGGAACAATACCTGCTTCAATGCTACCAGGCCCCAGCACCTAATGACCTGGCCGACGACAGCCTCTATTTTTTGGGCCGGGTGGCTACCAACCTAGGCTTAAACCAGGAAGCTATAGACTACTACCAAAAACTAATAGACCAATACCCCCAGAGCAACCTTAGCGATGATGCCCTGTACCGTATAGGAAGAATCTATTTCTTTGAAGACCAGATGGATTTAGCCATTAAGCATTACCAGCAGGTAATCGACCAGTATCCCAGCGGGGACCGGCTGTCAGAAGTGCTGTGGGAGCTGGGATGGATACATTACAGCAGCCAGGAATGGAACCAGGCTAAGGATATATTTGCACAAATGGCTGGCAGTTTTAAAAGCACTGAACTGGAAGAAAAAGGCCTGTTCTGGCAGGCCAGGTGCCTGCAGAAACAAGGCCAGGGCCAGGCAGCAGCAGAGCTGCTGGGGCAAATAGTAGGGCTTAACTCCTATTCATATTATGCTTTCGCCGCCCAGGACCTGTTGGCGCAGGCCAATATAGCTGGCTACCTGCCGGCCATAGATAAGTCTGCCAATCCTTTTAACCCTGAAATCAAACAGGTAGTCCCCCAGGTATATGAGCCTCTTGAAGATGAGAGTGCCGGCATGGAAGAAGCCTGGCATATCAAAAAGGCATTAGAGCTGCTAAAAATAGGGATAAAGGACAGTGCGGCATTAGAAATTACTGCCGGCCAGCAGGAAGTGGATAATAATCCGGTCCAGCTGCTGATGCTGTCTACCCTGTACCAGCAGTCACAAGACTACACTGACAGCATCAGCATATTGTCCCGCCACCTAAGCAGCCTAAATTACGGCCTAAAAGACAGCTACCGGGATTACTATTACTATCTTATGCATCCTTATGCTTACCAGGACCTGGTAGAAAAATATGCCTATAAATACCATATAGACCCCTTATTCGTACTGTCGGTAATGAGGCAGGAAAGCAGGTTCCAGGCCGACGCCGGGTCATATGCGGGAGCCAGGGGGCTGATGCAGATTATGCCCGCTACCGGTGGCGGCATAGCCCAAGACCTGGGCCTGCAGGGATATGATGCAGACCAGCTGTTTGACCCTGAAATCAGCATAAACATGGGTTCCTATTACCTGTCACAGCAATTAAACGGATTTGGCGATAATAAATTTTATGCTTCCGGCGCCTATAATGGAGGCCCCGGAGCCATGGCCAGCTGGGTATCCAGGTGGGGCGATAAGGATATTCATGAATTCGTAGAAAATATACCTTATGACGAAACCAGGGATTATGTTAAAAAGGTCATGGCCAATTACTATATGTACCAATTGCTGTACAATTAGAACAGTTTCAGCAACAACAGCCATCCGGAAATGGTCAAGGAAGAAAGAATAGTAGTTATAATCAGGGAAGAAGATAGCATGTCGGAATCGGAATGATACTGCTTGGCCATCACATAGGCAATTACTGCCAGGGGCATGGAAAACTGCACCACTATAATATTGCGGTCTATGGGAGCCACCTTAAATACCAGCATGGCAAAAGCCAGGGCTATGGCCGGCATTATTATTAATTTGCCCAGACTGACCAAGGTAAGGGCCCTGATATTGCTCTTGATATGAAACAGCCTGAATGAGGCTCCGATAGCCAGCAGGGCGATCCCAATGGACATGGAAGAGAGTATATCCAGTACGCTGTTTACTGCAACAGGAATGGTTACCCCTATGGATGAAATTATTATCCCCAGCACTGCAGACAGTATCAAAGGATCCAGCAGCAGGTCCCGTAATAGTTTTTTAATCCTGATTTTTTCTTCAGTGCGGTTAAAAATTTTAAAAATTAGCACGCTGGTAATGACATTTATCGGGGTTAAAAACACTACTATCAGGCTGGCTTTGGCCAGGGCCAGGCTGCCGTAGGCGGATATTATAATAGGAAACCCGATAAAAGCCATATTACAGCGGTAGGAAGAAACCAGCATAGCCCCCTTGATCCTGGGGGTTGACTTGCTTAAAGCAGCCACTATCAATATAAGTGCCAAATACACTATATAGGCGCAGTAAATGGTAATGATGATCTTGAAATTGAATATCTCGGAAAGGTTATACTGGATAATGCTCATTAAAATCAATGCGGGCAGGCCTACATTATAGGCTAAACTGTTCAAGCCTGATACCGCATTATCCCCTATAATTTTTTTTCGTCTTAGAAAAAATCCTATAAGTATTACCACAAATATGGGAACGGTGATACTCAATACTTCCAGGATTAAAGAAAAAATACTGTTCATGATTTAAAATAATCCAATACTTTTAACATATTTTCCCGCCTTTCTGCGCCCCCTATACCGGATATGGCCTTTTTGGCTTCCTGTATATAATAGTTTAACTTGGCCCTGGTAATATCTACTGCCTGGGTATGCTTGATCATGGTAAGAATCTTGCTTATATTGCTCTCACTTAGCGGCTGGCAGCCCCATATTTTGACCGCTTCCTGGCTGAACTGCCTGTTCTTTAAAGCATATATCACAGGCAGGGTTAAATTTCCCTGCCTTAAGTCATTGCCTATGGGCTTCCCAATATCCTGGCTCTCCTTTACATCAATGTCCAGCAAATCATCATTTATCTGAAATGCTATACCCAGCAGTTTTCCAAATTTACCCAAGCTGTTTATCTCCCCGGGGCTGGAATCAGACAAAATTCCCCCCAGCACGCAGCAGGCTTTAAACAGGGAAGAAGTCTTTTTATCAATCATGTCAAAATAATAACTTTCACCCTGATCCAATTTCTGGTTCTGTTTAAGCTGGTCAAACTCCCCCCTTACCAAATGCTCTGCTGCAGAACACATCTGCTTTAGTATCTGGGGACGGTTATAGCTGTTAAGCAGGGAAAAGGTATGGGTAAACAGGTAATTTCCTATATATTTAGCATTATCATTATCATAAAGATGGTGTATGGTAGGGTTTCCCCTTCTGAGAGAAGAGCGGTCGATAATATCATCATGTATCAGGGAAGCAGTATGAATTATTTCTATGGCTGCTGCTGCCGGCAAAAGATAGTCCAAATCATAATGGCTGTTCTTGGCGCATATCAAAAACAGGGCTGGCCTGATTCTCTTGCCTCCGGCCAGCAGGGTATTGGAAACCCCCCGTTTTAACCTGCCCTCCAGGCTGTGGGTAAAATCATATAAATACTTTTCCAGCTGTTTCAAGCCTGCGGACAGGAAGCTGGATATCTCAAATTTTTCCACCATATTCTTCTATTTTTTAAATAATACCTTGCTTATTATTCTAAACCAATTAAATCCCCGGTTAAACAGCGGAAACTCCAACTCTTTTTTTTCACAAACCGTAGACATGCTGTAACTGTCGCTAGCCTGCTTTAACTTATCCAGGCAGACCTCCCTAGCCTCTTCGTCTTCCATGCCCATGGCGGCATCAATCTGGCCCATAACCTCCATGGCCTTCTCTATGCGCCTTTCATTCTCTTCCATAACATGACTGGAAATAGAGCCTGCCCTGCCCTTAAGCAGGTTAAGCCCCAGGGCGGCCTGGTAGGTGGACTGCACCAAATCGTCATTGCTTATGGCCTGGCTGCGGTAATTTAAAATATATTTCCAGGAAGGCTGGGTAATAGCCTCTACATGCTGGGCCAGAGTAGTCCTGGTAAGGCTGTAACCAAATTTATGGGGCTGGGCAAAAGCCCTGCTTCCCGGATCCATAAAGGGAGCCATGGGAGATATAAAGGGCATAAACCTGGGATCCCAGTTAAGATGCTGGTAAATATCCTGGCAGAAATCAACCGTATCCAGCACGGACTGCTTATCCTGTCCGGGAAGCCCGGTCATAAAATAAAGGTCAAATCTTACCGCCCCCTTCCCTAAGGCGTATTTTATGCACTCCATGAGCTGCTGGTTGGTAAACCTGGGTTTGCCCATAGCCTCCCTTATAGAACTGTCATGGGTATCGGGGCTGATCTCATACAGTACATTTTTAAAAATACTGTGTGCACGGTCAAAAAACCAGTTTTCAGGTGGTTGGAAGAATTCAAAGAAAATCTGGATACCTGAAGGCAGACCGGCTGCCTGTCCAAAAAATTCTTCCACATATTCTCTTCCATTCTGGTTTATGTCTCCCAATATAAACACCGGGGCATTAATATATTTGCCGATCTCGCTGATTTCAGCCACCAGCCTGCGGGGCGACCGGAAAGCAGGCTTCTGGCGATGCGCAAAATCCTTAAAGGCAGTGGCCGATCCCCCGCATCCGGAACAATTATAATTACAGCCCCTTACCACCGGTATAGTAGTAATAGGATACCTGAGCCAGTCGCTAAAAGGCATCAGGCTTTTAACATCCAGGTACCTTAAAGCCATGTCAAACATAACCGTATAATCAAAATCTATCTCTTCCAAGTCGGTAGAAATACAGCTAAGGGGGTTGGCTTTGACCTCTTTATCTTGCCGGTATACCAAATTGGGTATCCGTTCCAGGCTGCTGCCATCGTTATGTTTTATAGCCTGCATCAGCATAGCCAGGGGAATCTCCGTGGAATCCCCCCTCAGTATATAATCCACCTGATCATAATTTATTAACTCCTGGTAAAAATAGGAAGCGGAAAACCCCCCGAAAATAACGGGGGTACCAGGATGATATTTTTTTACCAGGCGGGCCACTTCCAAAGAGCCTTGGGCATGGGGCAGCCAGTGCAGGTCAATCCCGAAAGCAGAAGCATCCAGCCTGCTTATAAATTTTTCCGCATCAAATTCATTATCTTTTAGCATGCGGTAAGCCAGGTTTACAATCCTTACTTTTATCCCCTTTTTTTTAAGGTAATTGGCCATGGTTAAAAAGCCAATGGGATACATTTCAAAAATAGGGGTACTGGGCACCAAATCACTCATGGGCCCATACATTATGGTTCTTTTCCTGAAATCATATACACTGGGTGCATGCAGCAGTACCAGGTCCGCTCTCATTAGTATCTTCCCCCCACTTCGCTTACCATTTTTTCCCATCGCTGCTGCAGCCATTTCAGGTCCAGCTGGCCTAAAAGGTCCTGCAGCTGATTTAGAATATTATTAATTTTACCCTGCAATATATCCTGGCCGCCACACTCCAAAAGCTTAAGCCATCCCTCCATCTCCACGCAGCTTTTAAGAAGGGTTATATGGTTTACATAACCATAAATATTGGCAATATTTTCCCCTACATCCCTGGGCCAGGGAGGGGGGAAAATGCTATACCCAATTAAGAAACAGTTTTTAAACAGGGAGTTTAGGCCCAGCAGGTAAGGGTCATCCTCCACTACAGGACTGACCGGTAAGCCTTCTTTTGCCCCTTCTGTAATCTGCTGGTATATATGGAGGCGGGATTGATGCATTGATTTAAGGGAATTAATTACTTCATCAAAAATAAGCATATCCTCAAACTTTACCAGGTAATTTACCGCCCTGGAATACAATATATCTCCCAGCAGCAAATCAAGCGTATATTGATTATGATCCGGGTCCAGGGTGCTGCGGCTGCCCTGGGTTAAATTAAAGCGGTGAAAATAGCATCCCAGGCCCAGCAGCTCAATGCCCGCAGCCAGGCTTACAAGTTTAGTGCCAAAAGAAGAATTGCCGGTATCGTCCTGGACAGGGCTAAGGCAAGTTAAGGCTTGGGTATAAAGCATCCGGTAATCAAAATGCGGCCTGAGGTCAAAAGGGTATAAGGTGGAGATATAGTCCAGTTCTTTTTCCACCAGTTTACCTATCTTTTCCCTTAAATTATCTTTTGCCGGCTGATTAATCTTTTTTCCTTTTATCTAAAACCCTTTGGGCTTTACCAATGCTCCTGCCAATGGTTTTGGGCTCTTTTAGCTTTACATCTATATGTATGCCTATAGCAGAATACAGTCTATGCTCAATGGATGACTCAAAAGCCTCCAGCTCATTCATTTTTTCACTGAATACTTCCTCTGATACCTCTACCCACAGCTCTATGGTATCCAGGTAATTCTTTTTATCCAATACTATAAGATAATGGGGCTCTATATCCCTTACCTTCATCAGTATTTCTTCTACCTGTGAAGGAAATACATTAACTCCCCTGATGATAAGCATATCATCAGTTCTGCCCCTGGGCTTAGCCATCCTGGCATGAGTCCTGCCGCATCGGCATTGGCCGGTTTCCAATGCAGAAAGATCCCTGGTCCGGTACCTTAATACTGGAATTCCCTCCTTGGTAATGGAAGTAAATACCAGCTCCCCTTGCTGGCCCGGCTTTAGCCTTTTGCCGCTAACCGGATCTATAATCTCTACTATAAAATGGTCTTCAGCCACATGAAGGCCTGCCTTCTGGCTGCATTCACAGGCCACTCCCGGTCCCATTATTTCGCTTAAGCCGTAAATATCCAGGGCGTCAATAGCCAGCCTGGACTCAATTTCCCGGCGGATCTCTACTGTCCAGGGTTCAGCTCCAAAGATACCCAGCTTTAAAGGCAAAACGGAAAAATCTATGCCCATTTCCCGCCCAACTTCTGCAATATATAAGGCATAGGAGGGAGTACAGCAAAGCACGGTGGACCCATAATCCTGCATTATTTTTATCTGCCTTTCCGTATTTCCCCCCGATACAGGGATAACCGTAGCTCCCAAAAGCTCTGCCCCGTAATGCAGGCCCAGCCCTCCTGTAAACAGCCCGTATCCATAGCTGTTCTGGATTAAGTCTTTCTCCCTTACCCCTCCGCTGTATAGATTGCGGGCTATGAGGTTACCCCACATCGCTATATCCTTTTTGGTATAACCTACTACAGTAGGATTGCCGGTGGTACCCGATGAAGAATGTATCCTTACAATCTCTTCTAAAGGGCGGGCAAACATGCCAAAAGGATAATTAAGCCTTAAATCCTCCTTGGTGGTAAAAGGGATCTGGTCCAGTACTTCCAGGCTATTGATCTTGTAGGGGTTTACCCCACATTGATCCAGCCTCTCCCGGTAAAAAGCCACCTCGTTGTATACCCTTATCAGGGTATTCTTGAGCCTTTCCGCCTGAAGCTGGTATAGGTTTTCCCGGGACATGGTTTCATATTCAGCTTCCCAATAACTGTTTTCCACTAAGATATGTCTCCCTAAAACTTCCAAAATTATTTTTTAAAGAATAAAAATAGCGCCCTGCATGCCGCCGTCCTGGCCCCTATTTTTTAGGCAGGCGCCTTTGGCCTATTTCATGCTATAAATTCATATCATAACAGAATTAATGCCATGAATAAATAATAGGCATAGTTACAAACCCTGCTGGCAAAGCATTGCCCCCTGCTGGGCCAATACCTGCTCTGCCCTTTTGATATCTTTTACGCTTAGCACTATTTTAGTGCCGGCTATTACATAAATATAATCTACATTGAGTTGCTGGCCAGCCAGTATCTCCAGTATTCTGGACAGCTGCCCCGGCTTATCTTCTACTTTGAGGCAAATAACCTCTGCCACATGAGTAGTAAATCCTGCTTCTTTCAAAAATTCCCTGGCCTTTTGGGTATCCGAAACCACCAGCCTCAATATACCGTAATCCCTGGCCTCAGTAGTGGAAAACCCCTGCAAATTAATATCATGATCTTTAAGTATTTTTGCAACTTCTGCCAGCCTGCCGGCTTGGTTTTCCAAAAACACTGTAATTTGCTGCACAGGCATCTTTATCCCCTTGAATAGTTAATATTGCCGGCCCCTGCGGAAGGCCTCCAGATTTATGTCAACTGCCTTTAAGGGCACATTTTGCTCAATAGATTGCAGCCAGCACTGTAAGCTTAAATCCATATGCCTGGATAGTACCCCCAGCATTATTACATTGACTGTTTTGGGATGCCCTATCTGGCAGGCAGCTTGTTGGGCGTCCACCAATTGGCAGTTAACCCCAGTTTTAGCTATTTTATCTTCCAGGTGGGAAGGATATTGCTGTTTGCTGGTAAACAAAGACACCGGGGCTATTTCATAATCGCTTATCAGCATCAGTCCTGCTTTCTTCAGCCGGTGGGCATATCTTAAGGCTTCCAACTTCTCCAAAGCCACTATAAAATCAGCCCTGTCTATAGTAGGAGAAAAGACCTGCCTGCCCAGCCTGACGCTGCTTACCACGCTTCCACCCCTTTGAGACATGCCGTGGATCTCTGATTGCTTAACCTCCAGCCCGCCTAACCTGGCCGCTTCTGCTAAAATGGCTGCTGCCAGTATTATGCCCTGGCCCCCTACCCCGGCTAAAAGCACTGATACGATATCTTCCTGGATATCTTGTCCAGCGTTTTGGGGGATACAGGTTTTTCTATCCTCCACTTTATCTCCCCTCCCTTTTTATGGCCCCAAACTTGCACAGGCTGGGGCAAACCCCGCAGGAGGTACACATTATCCCATCAATTAAATACTTGCCTTTTCTTACCTGTATGGCAGGACAGCCGAACTTAAGGCAAACCCCGCAGTCGCGGCAAACCGCCTGATCTATGAAAAAGCGCTCCTGGATGCCCTCTTTTTTTAACAGCACACATTCCTGCCTGCACACAATCACCGATAATTCATCCCGGGCCAGCTCTTTTTTAATCACTTTTTCCAACTGTTCCAACTGATAGGGATCTACTACCTGTATATTTTTTACTCCTGCTGCTTCCGCAATTTTTTCGGGTAAAACCACCGGTACCTGCTCTTTTTGCAAGGTACTGCCCATGCCTGGATTAGCCTGATGCCCGGTCATAGCAGTAGTACGGTTATCCAGGATAATTATAACCCCGGTACCCTGGTTATAAACACTATCCACCAGAGAAGTAATTCCAGAGTGGAAAAAGGTGGAGTCCCCAATTACTGATACCACTTTCCCCTTTATATCCGGGTTGGCTTTCTCCATGCCTAAAGCCTGCCCTACTCCTGCTCCCATGCACAATAGGCTGTCCATAGCATTCAATGGAGGAAGTACCGCCAAAGAATAACAGCCTATGTCCCCCATCACCCTTACTTTTAATTTATGGAGCACATAGAACACCGGCCGGTGGGAACAACCAGCACAAAGCACCGGAGGCCGGGAAGGTACTTCCTGGGGGGCAGGAGAAAAAGGAGATTGGCCCCGGCTGCCAAACAGCTGGGTATAAGCCTCTTTCATTATGGCCAGGCTGAGCTCACCCTGCTGGGGAAAATATTGTTTACCAGCCACTTCTACTCCCAGGCCAAGCGCCTTTATCTGGTCCTCCAAAAAAGGTTCCAGCTCCTCTGCCACTAGCAGTAATTTTTTTCCCCGGGCAAAGCCCTGTATTAATTTTTGGGGCAGGGGGCAGGTTATACCTAGTTTCAATATGTCTATGCCAGTAAATACTTCCCGGGCATATTGGTAGCTTATCCCGCTGGTTACCATACCCACCTCCGGAGCCTGGCTGCAAGCTGGCCGGTAAATATAGTGCAGCGGGCTATTCTCGGCATGGGCAGCTAACCTATTCCATCTATTAATCAAATTGGTTCTCCGGGGCCGCCCGTAACCGGGTATCATTACGTATTTGGAGCTATCCTTGGCATATTCAGGTTTAATCCTATCCAGCCGGGGCAACAGCTCTACTTCCGACTTGGAATGGGAGACCCTGGTAGTGGTCCTTAACAGGACCGGGGTATCATATTTTTCACTAAGCCTGAAAGCCTCAATTACATATTGCTTGGCTTCCTGGCTATCGGAGGGCTCCAGCAGGGGAACTTTGGCCATTAAGGCATAGTAACGGTTGTCCTGCTCGTTCTGGGAGCTGTGCATGGCAGGATCATCTGCAGTCACTATCACCAGGCCGCCCCCTACTCCGGTATAAGCTAAAGTCATAAAAGGGTCTGCAGCCACATTAAGGCCTACATGTTTCATGGCCACTAAAGTTCTGGCTCCTTCCATACTGGCTCCGGAAGCTATTTCTAAGGCTACCTTTTCATTTACTGACCACTGGGCATATACCTGGTCATAGGTGGATAGGCTTTCCAGAATCTCTGTAGATGGAGTCCCGGGATAAGCAGCAGCCACGGTGACACCCGCTTCCCAGGCGCCCCTGGCTATAGCTTCATTTCCCGTAAGCAGTTTGCTTTTCGTATTCAATATTTGCCCTCTGATAATATAAGTAATAGGTAATTTTTAAATGTTAGCTAATATAGTATAAAGTAGTTTCTAAAAAAGCAAAGCTTAAATGTATGCAGCCGAAAGTCACTGCTTTATAATTACCTGGTTTACCCTTCCCAAAAATCGGTCCAGCTTACGCTTACGGTCACCTATTTCTTGGGCCCATTTCAGTAAAAGCTCTAATCCGGCGGGAGTGATACTGTAAACCTTCTTGGCCGGTCCCTGGCTATGGGTTTCCCAGCTAAATTTTACAAAACCATCTTTTTCCATAGCTTTAAGGGTCCGGTATATGGCCCCCACATCGCTTTCAGCTTCAGTTAAGCCCAGCTGCTGATACCTGTCTGCCAGCTCATATCCATGGGAAGATTCTTCAGCCAGCAAAAGCAGCATAGCCGGCACCAGCAGCCTTCCCATTTTGCCTCCGCGGCAGAAGCAGTTACTGTCCATTTTATGCATTTTATATTATCCCTAATTCAATCTTTTTTAACCGTTTTTATTTGAATACCCAGCAACCTTGCCCCCGACTCGGTCTCCATGGAAAACAATCCAGGCCCTCCTACCAAACATTTCCCCTGGCTGACTTCTTCTGCCTGGCCGTCAATAGTAACCGTAGCCTGGCCCTCAAGACCTATAAATATGACATGGTCGGCCATTCGGCACTCAGCTATCCCGCCGCCACTGGCCAGCTCTATAATCCTGGCTTTAAACTCCGGGCGCTTATACAAGACATTTCTTTCTCTTTGCTGGTAAGGATAAGCTTTACGTTTTATTAAATCAAAAATCTCCGCCACCTTATTTTTTAACCTCCACCTTTATGTTTTTCCTGTCGGTCAGGTCCATTAATTTTTCAATTATCAAGCCCATGGCTATAACAAAAGCCAGGGTTAAACCCAGCCTGAGCAGGGTAAAATTTAAACCTAAAAACTGTACCTCTATCAGTTCCTGGGGAAGCTTGATACAGGCCCAGGCGGATATAAAGATAATTATATTAGACCTTTTGGCCCCCTTTCCCAGCAGGGCAGCCGCCATAGGAAAAGCAATATACAGGGGCCCGGTAGGAAGCATCCCCAGAGCCAGGGATAAAAATATTCCCTTAATACCTGAAGCATGCCCCATATATTTAACTACCGTCTGATCCGGAATCCATACCGAGAACAACCCAATTATTACCATAACTGCCGGCAGCACCAGCACCAGCTCCATCAGGTAATTTCCAGACACGGTAAGCACCGGCATTGCCTTATGGGGAAAGATAAGCAGGATTATGGCAGCTGCTGCCAGTACCACGGCCATAGCCAAGATATCCTTGCGGTTATTTTTTTTACCCTGCTGAGCCTGTTTTAAGTCTTTCATAATATCCACCCCATTATAGCTGCTATGGCCAGTGCAAATATAAAACTTAGCACATTTCTTAAAATAGTCATCTTACGGCCCATTTCCCTTAGCTCCAGAGGCAAGGTGGTAACCCCTACCATAGTAAGGGTGGTAATAAAAGCAGCTACAGACATGACCGAAGCACCGCTCTCTAAAAGGGAAGCAGCCAGGGGAAAAGATATAAGGGCAGGGATAAATAAAACTGAGCCCAGTACCGCAGTAACCAGCACTCCCCAGAAACCTGCTTGTTCACCAACAATATTGGAAATAAGCTGGGGAGGGAAAAAGCCCAGTAAAAAACCAATAAATACTACAATTATAATAATCAAAGGAAGGATCTTGATAAAGGTCTTTACAGCTATTTTTAAAGACTGTTTGGTTTTCTTTTTGCTTTTTACCACCGAGAATATGAGCCACCCAATGGCTATGGCATTAATAATTATCGCTGTAATATAATTGCTGGCTAATTGCTTCATTGCCCTAAAATAAATTGTTAATAAGCTAACTATATGTTTATTACATATAAATGTCAATTACATTAATTAAGGCCTAAGCATACCAACATAAATTATCTTAAAAGACCTTAGAAAATTATTAACCAAAGTATCAGCCTGCCGCTGCCTGCCAAATAAAATAGCCGGACAGGCCGATTAATATGAACCCTGAGACCTTCTCTATAACCGGCTGATATTTGGATATTAGTGACAGTTCTTTAATGATTCCAGTAAAAGTTCCTGCCACCAGGAGTGGTATGCTCCTGCCCATGGCAAACACAAACATCAACAACATACCATAAAGAACACTTCCCTTGAGGGAAGAAAAGGCCAATACTGACATGGTAACCGGCATGGTACAGGGAGAAGCGGCAATGCCAAAAGGGATACCCAATAGAAGAGCTCCCAGTACACCGCTTCCCTTTTTAGGATTAATTTTTGCATAGCTCCAATTGGTATTTATCTTTATGGTCCCCAGCAGCCACAAGCCCATTACCAGAAGAACTGCTGCTATAATTATATTAAGAACGACAGCATTGCTGATAATCTTTCCCATAAGGCCGGCAAAAACTCCCAACAGGGAAAGCATTAAGGCTATGCCCAGAATAAAGAATAGAGACAGGATGAATCCTTTTTTCTTGCTTTTGCTTTTTGCCCCTCCCACATAGGCGGTTACAAACACTATGGTGGGCAAGGTGCAGGGGCTAAGCCCGCTTATAAAGCCGGTGGAAAAAACAATGGCTAATACTACATATAAGCTGCTGTTTACATCAATATTAAGCATTCTTTAGCTCCTCCAGCAAAGCTTCTACCTCTTCAGCCTGGAAAGTACCTTCAAACACTTTATAGGCTTGCCCTTGGGAATCAAGCACCACCAAAGACGGCAGGGAGAGTGCTCCGGTGTCTTTAGCAATTTCTAAAGCAGTTTGCATATCTTCTGAAGACAGGGTCCCGGTATTTATAAACAGGGTATTAAAGCTATCCTGGTAGCTTTCCATAATACCTTGTGCCTGGCGGTTGTAGTTTTCAAAAAATATCCTGGTGCTTTCGCAACATTCAGCATCATAGGAAAATACAATAATGGAAGGCTGCCCTGAACCCGTCATCTGGCTGTAATACTGTTTTAAGCCAAGGTCTTCTGCGGGGGGCTGTTCTCCTATACTGGTTTCTTCTAGCTCTTTTTTTTCTGCTTCTAGATTTTCTTCATCTATACCAGTTTGCTCTTCCTGCTGCTGGCCTTCATCTTGCTCCAAATCTATTTGTCCTTCCTCTTCTGCCACCGTTAAATTCGAGCTTTTGCCTTCCACAGGAAAACCATCTCCTGCCACCCCTGCTTCTGTATTAGGCGAAAAACCCCTAACAGTTAAAAAAACACCGGCAGCTATTAGGACCAAGGCGGCGGTTATTATAATGATCATTGTTCTATTTTTCATTAAGGTCTCCCCTTATTTGTATTTTCAATCCTGGTTTTATGCTGTATTAGATTTGGTTAATTTTCTGCCCATACCTTCTTTTAAAAACATAGGCAAAGCTACCAGGCATAGGGGTAAGCTATTTTAAGTTCTATGCCCCATTCTTTCAATATCTTTAAGTGCTCTCCCAATCCTAAGCCATATCTGCTAAATTAATTTACTTGATCAACAAATTCAGCCTCTAGCATGGTATTATCAGCACTGCATTTTTAGTAGACCGGGACGCTACATCCTGGGCAGTGCTCCCCAATAGCATTTCCCTTATGCCTCCGCTGCCCTTTTTGGATAACATGATTAAAGTAATACCTTCCATTTGCGCTGTTTCTATTATCTTTTTACCAGCATCTCCCACCTTTATGTAAGTGAATATTTCAATACCGCCTCCCATACCCGATTTAATTTCCTGCAGAACAGCATGGGCATCTTCCTTTAATTTTTCAAATTCCTCTTTGCTGGGAGCCCTCTCAATTACATGCAGTAAATATAACTGCTTAAAGATTTCCCTATTTTCACCAACTACTTTCAGCAGCTCAGCAGAACATTTTGAAAAATCAGTAGCTATCAAGACCTTGGGAAATTTTAATCTACAGTACTGCTGCAATTTTCCTTCTTCCTGCTTAAACCGCTCTATCAGCAAGGGAGTTCCGGTAATCCTTAGCAGGTCAAAAACAGTGCTTCCTAAAAACAGGCTTTTGATAAAGCCTCCCCCGTGCGAGCCCACCAATACCATGGAAGCCTTCTCCTTTTGGGCAATATTGTTTAACTCCTCTGCCGGAAAGCCAATTTTTATAGCTATTTTTGCCTCAATTTTTTTTGCTTTTAATTCTTCCTTTATCCTATCCAGTTTCTCTTTATTAAAAGCTGCCAGTTCGGAAGCATTTCCTCCTGCTGACCTTATATCCACAACATGGGCAAGTATTGCCTCTTTCATGCCATAACTCCTAAATTCATCAGTGCAATTCAGCAGCAGCTTGGATTCCTGGGAAAAATCTATGGAAAACAGCACTCTTTCAAACAGCATGTAAACCTCCTTATTTCTTCTTAACTGGAAACCAGTGCCTGGTCCGGTTGGCAATGCTTACCAAAGCCAGCATTACCGGAACCTCCACCAGTACTCCCACCACGGTAGCTAAAGTAGCCCCGGACTGCATACCGAAAAGGGATATGGCCACTGCCACTGAGAGCTCAAAGAAATTACTGGCCCCAATCATGGCCCCGGGAGCTGCCACCTGGTGGGATAATTTCCAGGCCCTGGCCCAGCCATAAGCTACAGTAAAGATGAAAAAAGTTTGTATTACCAGGGGAACTGCGATTAATAAAATGTGTACCGGGTTGGCTATAATGATGTCGCCCTGGAAAGAAAATATTATTATAAGGGTAAGCAGCAGCCCGATTACAGTAATATTTTTAAATTTAGGTAAAAATACATTTTCAAAGTATTCAATTCCCTTCCTCTTTATAATTAAAACCCGGGATATATAACCGGCAGCAAAGGGAATTACTACAAACAATACCACTGATAAAAACAGGGTATTATATGGCAAAAAAACATCAGTCAAACCTAACAGAAAAGCTACAATAGGAACAAAAGCAAATAATATTATGATATCATTTACCGCTACCTGGACCAGGGTATAAGCTGGATCCCCCTTGCACAGGTAACTCCACACAAACACCATAGCTGTACACGGAGCAGCCCCTAAAAGCACCGCCCCTGCCAAATATTCATTGGCCAGGGGAACTAATATCAGCCTGCCAAACACAATGTGCAGGAAAAAATAAGCAATAGCATACATGGTAAAAGGCTTTATCAGCCAATTAGTCACGGTGGTAATGGTAAGGCCCCTGGGCTTTTTGGTAGCATTTAAAATACTGGCAAAGTCAATCTTTAACATCATGGGATAAATCATCAGCCATATAAGGATAGCTACCGGTATAGACACATTGGCATATTCAAAACGGCTTAGGGTCTGGGGAACTGAAGGCAGAAACCTGCCTATGGCTACTCCCGCAGCGATGCATAAAGCCACCCAAAGGGTTAGAAATTTTTCAAATAAAGGCAAACCTGTTTTTTTCTCCATGGTTTAAACTCCCCAGCAAGTTATTTTACCAATACGCCTTCTATCTCCTGTACAGACGGGGTCCTTCCTGAAAATACAACTTCACCATCTATGGCCAGGGCAGGGGTAGCCAATACCCCAAAATCCACTATCTGGTTTATATCGGTAACCTTTTCCACTTCCGCCTGAATGCCCAAATTGGTCAATGCTTCCATGGCATTGAGTTCAGTTTGTTTGCACTTGGGGCAACCTGTTCCTAAAATTTGTACTTTCATTTATATCTCCTCCTTTAACTTTTAACCAAAAAAATGCCCAAAAAACATGCCTATAAAAGTAGACATGCCCACTACCAAAAATACATATGTAAGTGTTTTTTTAAATCCCATGATCCTGCCTATGACTATCATATTGGGCAGGGAAAGGGAAGGCCCTGCCAGCAGTAAAGTAAGTGCCGGCCCCTTGCCCATACCCAGGTCCATCAAAGCCTTTATTATGGGGACCTCGGTAAGGGTAGAAAAATACATCAGGGCCCCAAATATTGAAGCTAAAAAATTAGACCGCAGGCTGTTGCCTCCCACCCAGGTCTCCACCACACTCTGGGGCAAAAAGTATTTTATTACCCCGGCAATAAATACCCCTGCCAGCAGTATGGGAAAAATCTGCCAGGCCAGCTTTCCGGTTTCCTTTAGCCAATCCTTTATCTCATTTTTTTTAAACCCTACTATTAATATCACTATGAGTACTGCCAGGGATACCCCGGCATATATCCACATCTGGGCTGCCCCAAAAATTAAGATACCCAGCAGGGACAGGAAAAATATTATACCTATATATTTGGGTTTGGGATGCTCGCTTTGCCCCGCAGCCGCTACAAAATTGCCCTGGTCCTGGAATCTTCTCTCATCCCTGGCCCATATAACCGACATAAGGAGCCCTATAACTATTGAAAACAACACTGCCCCTATGCCCCTGGCTATGCCCAGGTCATACCCCAGGAGCCTGGCCGTATACACTATGGCCAAAATATTTATGGCCGGCCCTGAATACAGAAAAGCAATAGCCGGACCCAAGCCGGCCCCCCTCTTCCTTATTCCTGCAAACAGGGGAAGTATGGTGCAGGAGCATACCGCCAGTATGGCTCCGGAAACAGAAGCCACACTATAGGACAGCCATTTTTTAGCCTTGGCTCCAAAGTATTTTAGTATTGCACCCTTGGATACAAATACGGCAATAGCGCCAGCAATAAAGAAGGCCGGTACCAAACAGGTCAGTACATGGGCAGACAAATACTCCAACAAGCCGGCCCAACCGCTTCTAACTGCTTCCAAAAAAATTATCATTAGCAGCCTTCCTCCCTAACAAACTTTTTTATATGTTCCTCAATATTGTCCCTGGCTGTTCTAAAATCTATTTTCCTCCTGTCCTGGGAGTATATGCCCCGGTCCGGGTCTTCTATGCTCCAATGCTTGTATTTGCCTTTACCGGGAAAAACAGGGCAAGCTTCTTTAGCGTGGTCACAAACAGTTATGATGTAATCAAACTCCACCTCTACGAATTCCCCTACGCTTTTAGAGCTTTGCCCCGAGATATCAATATCCTTTTCTGCCATAACTTCTATGGCTAAAGGGTTTACCCTGGTAGGGTTTATTCCCGCGCTTTCCACCTGCCAGTGGGGACAGTAATATTTTAAAAACCCTTCTGCCATCTGGCTCCGGCAGGAATTACCTGTACAAAGAATCAAAACTTTTTTCTTTTTCATAACTGTGCTATCCTTTGCAAATACTGTGCCGGTTAATTTCTGAAATCCTCTTCAGATCCCTCTGCAGCTCCCTATCCTTGCCAATCGAATCATAAATCTGCCCTATAATATTTTTGATGTTTTCATCCATATCCTTGGCCAGACGGTAATTAACCCACAGGCCGTCCTTGCTGGATTCCAGTATACCCGCTCCCTGGAGCTGCTTCAGGTGACTGGATATGGTAGGCTGGGATAATCCTATGATCTCTTTAATTTCGCATACACATAAGTCCTGCTTATAATGAAGAAGCATTACTATCCTCAACCTTCCTTCATCTGATATGGCTTTTAAAGCATTGACTATTTGTTTTAAATCTCCCATGTTTAATCACCCCTAAATTATAATTATATATTTAGATATGTCAATATATTAGCATACCCTCCCTTATTAAAGTATAAATAGGATTTCAAATTCCTTCCATATTTACTATAATAGTCAATCATGAGGATAACCAGAAAACAACCCAGGAGGGCCCGTAACTATATATACCTGGTATACATAGTGATAATCATTGCCGTACTTCAGTTTTTCGCTTTAAAAGCATTTTACCAGGAAGTGGTAACCAAACTGCCGGATACCCTGTTTAAGGTCACCCAGAAATATCCCCGGGATGAAATAACCCTAAACTTTGTTGATAAGAAAACTGAAGAAGCTGAAAAAAAGATAAGTGAACAGAACCAAGCCACCCTGGAAGAAGATATTGAAGCCGAGCTCACTACAGTTCAGGCTGAACCCCAAGACACCCAGGAAACCATGGGAATATCCGATATTCAGAAGGAGATTACCCTAAAGACCCTGGAAATGCTGGAAGACCCCAGGACCTATGAGTATGAACTGTATCCTGATACCGGCTATCCTCCGGAAAATATTGCTATTTCTACCGATGTGATTGCCCTGGTGCTAAGAGACTGCGGCTATGATTTGATGGAACTTATATACCAGGATATGAGTGATAATCCCAGCGCGTACCCTATGGACATAGTGGACCGGGATGAACCTATAAAATATATTGATTTCAGGCATGTCTTTTTCCAGGAAACCTTCTTTAGCAGAAATGCCCTGGAACTTTCCATTGAGTATGATCCTGAAAGTGAGAACAACAATATTCATTGGCAGCCGGGGGATTTTGTTTACTTCCAGCTGGATCCGGATAACCCCCATCAAGACATGGGAGGCATAATATCTCCCAATACCAATGACCAGGGGATCCCCCTGGTGGTGATGACCTCCGGAGACCTGGGCAAGGTAAGTGAAGTGGACGTATTGCTGGAACATACTATTGTAGGCCATTACAGGTATCCTTACCCTGAGGATTTGGAAGACTAGCTTTTCCAGAACAGAAAGGGATTGAAATTGGTGCCATAATCATAGTGGTCCACTTTTTCCCTCTGCTTAAGGAAGCTCACTGCCTTATAGGTAGCGGGGGTAAGTACTACTTCCATGCCTACTTTAAATATATAATTGGATAATATGATAGACCCGATAAGAGCCCAGCTGTACAGTCCCCCAAAAGCAATCAGCACAAACACTACTGTATCTATTCCTTGCCCTGCCACCGTAGAGCCAATAGTGCGGGCAAACAGCCATCTGCCCCCGGTAGCCACTTTCATCCTGGCCAGGATATAGGAATTGGAGAACTCCCCTAAAAAATAGGCTATCAGGGAAGCGGTAACTATTCGTGGGGTTTGGCCTAAAATAGCCTGATAAGCATCCTGGAATTCCCAGCCGGAAGCAGGCTTTATGCTTCCGATTAAAGCCAGGACCACCGACATCAGTAAAGCACAAAAGAACCCAATCCATATTACTTTTCTGCTTTTCCGGTAACCATAAACCTCAGTTAGCACATCCCCAAATATATAGGACAGGGGGAAAAGTACCGTGCCTCCATCAAAGGTAAATCTCCATATTTGCACTATCTTGGTAGAAGCAATATTTGAAATCAAAAGCACTGCTACAAACAGCCCCACTATAAGGTCAAAATATCTATAATTATTCTTATTCATGGCATTTAGTATTCTACAACACTAAGGCCGGTTTTGGCTAAAAATATTAATACAGCTTTTTTTAAGAAAACCGGCCTTAAGCTAACCCTGCTTTTTCTTTTTCAGGCTTTTTAGTATTATAATAGGACCAAGTTCCGGTGATTCTTTAGCTAATTAAAACTTAGGCTAATCATAATGAGGATAGTGGCAAGACTTAAAAATATAGTACGGGAAACCCTGCTTACCATAGGGCCAGTGGTACTGATAGTAACCGTGCTGCAGCTTTCCATTATAAGGATGCCCTGGATAATATTTTTTAAATTCCTTATAGGCTCAGGGCTGGTGATTTTGGGACTTACTATACTTCTGCAGGGATTAAAAATCGGGCTGCTGCCCATTGGAGAAATGATAGGATCTGCCTTATCCAGCAAAGGCTCGGTAATTTTGCTGCTGCTGCTGGGTTTTTTAATAGGGTTTGCCATTACCATTGCTGAACCGGATGTAATGGTACTAGCCTCCCATGTAGACCTGGTATCAGAGGGACAGATAAGCAAAATACTCCTTATTGCCATGATAGGCATTGGCGTAGGGGTATTTATCCTTATTGCTTTTTTAAGAATAATTTTACGGATCCCCATTATATATATGCTGCTGGGGGGTTACCTGGTCATACTGATACTGTCTTTTTTCAGCCACAGGAATTATATACCAGTAGGATTTGACGCTGGGGGGGTTACCACTGGCCCCATAACCGTTCCCTTTATCATGGCTTTGGGCCTGGGCCTAACTGCGGTGCTGGGATCAAAATCCAGAAATATGGATAGCTTCGGCCTCATTGGCCTGGCCTCCATCGGACCCATAATCACTGTATTGATTTTAGGGGTGATTTATAATTGAGTGAAATATTCGTACCATCGATTCTATTAAACCTGATCATAGAGGTATCCATAGCCCTGGTACCCATATTTGTGATTTTTGTAGTTTTCCAACTCCTGGTTTTGAAAATAGCTAGAAAAACTTTTAAAAATATATTGAAAGGATTTTTGCTAACCTTTATCGGACTGGTCCTGTTTTTATACGGGGTGCAGATTGGCTTTATGCCTGCTGGAACCATAATTGGAGAGACAATAGGAAGCAGCTCTTACCGCTGGATCTTAATCCCCATAGGATTCTTGCTGGGTTTTGTGGTAACCGTGGTAGAGCCGGCAGTAAGGATACTGTGTTCCCAGGTGGAAAATTCTAGCAGCGGCTATTTAAAAGAGAAAGCTATGCTATACATCTTATCCATAGGGGTAGCAGCAGCAGTAGCTTTAGCTATGGCTAAAATAGTGTTTGAAATACCGCTCATCTTTATTTTACTGCCAGGCTATACCCTAGCCTTTATCTTGGCTTTTATCGCTGGGCCCAGGTTTACTTCCCTTGCCTTTGATTCTGGAGGGGTAGCTACTGGCCCCATGACCGTCACTTTCATATTATCCATATCTTTAGGGGCAGCCGCTGTAATGGAAGGCAGGGATACCATCCTGCATGGTTTCGGCCTGGTTTCCATAGTAGCCCTGGCCCCTATCATTGCTATTTTAATTTTTGGTATAATCTTTCAAAGAAAAGGAGGAAACCTTGAATAACCATAACTCATGCCCAGAATACAAAGTATATGAAAACCTGCATGATTTGATTGTAGTAATTGTAAAGAAAGGTTTATCTGAACAGGTTTTAGATGCAGCCAAGGAGGCAGGGGCTGAAGGGGGTACCATTGTGTACGGCCGGGGCACCGGCATACATGAAAAGGCAAAACTGCTGGGAATACCCATTGAGCCTGAAAAAGAAATAATATTTATAATAATTGAAAAAGAAAAGACCAATAAGGTTCTAAACAGCGTGGTAACAGCAGTTGGTCTGGATAAACCAGGAGCAGGAATAGCTTTTGTGATAGAGCTGAGCAAAGTACTGGGAATATGCCATGGAGTAGACTGCCGATAGTACAGCCGCACGTTGGTTGATTTTAAATTGTAATATGCTATGGTTAGCTTGAAATTATAAATAAACCAACTTGAACCATGAATGTTTTTATGTCAGCTGCTTTTTTAAAGAATAAAAAAAGGAAAGCACTTCAGAAAAAGAAGGCCCAAGCAGGCAAGGGTTACCGAAACCTAAAAAATAGTAACAATTTAAACCTAAAGCACAAAGCCCCCCAAAACAATAACAGGACAGCAGATAAATAAACATGACCATATCTACACATGATTTGGTATATATTTCATTTCCAGCAACGGCAGATTAATGGTTTTAAGCCATATTTTTTAATGTTCACCCTTGCCCTTATTGTATATGCCATATCTTTATTGCTGCCCTTTAACCACTACAGTTTATTGACTATATACCCATAATATTTTAATATGCATATATAAATGAATGGAAAACAAATGAAGAAAAATAATTTCTATGTTCTACATGCTGATGTTTGCAAAACTCTTTCCAATCCTAGGAGGCAAGCTGTAATTGACTCACTCCGCCATGGTTCCCTTACCGTAAATGACCTGATAGAAAAAACCGGTATCCCCCAGGCCAACCTCTCACAGCACCTGGCCATATTGAGGACTAAAGGGGTAGTTAGAACCAAAAAAGAAGGCAACCATGTTTATTATTCTATGTCCAACCCTAAGATATTGGAAGCTTATG
>JAQVDY010000027.1 GCA_028698215.1 Actinomycetota bacterium
TTTAGAAGAATAATGATACCTCTGCTGATTTTGGTATTCCTTTATTTTCTGGGTTCCCTGGGATACATGCTCATTGAAGATATGGACTTGTTGAGTGCCCTGTTTATGACTACCATCACTATTACCACTGTAGGTTACCAGACCATAGGAGAACTGTCCCGCCCCGGAGTAATTTTTACCATTATCTTCATTATAATTGGCACTGGCCTGGCCGCTTATATACTGATAAGCGTGGCCGATTATATTTTATCAGAATTTTTATTAGGCAGAATGGAAACTAGAAGGATGAATAAGATGATAAACAAATTAAGAAACCATTACATTATATGCGGCCTGGGAAGGGTAGGGCTGGAAATTGCTACCGAACTGAGCCACAATCAGGCAGAATTCATAGTAATAGACAATGCCCAGCAACCCATAGAAACCTGTAAGGAAAACAACTGGCTGTACATACAAGGGGATGCCTCCAATGATGACATACTGCTGGACGCAAATATAAAGGAAGCCCGCAGCCTGTTTGCTGCCCTGGACACTGATTCAGAGAATGTATACATTACCCTTTCTGCCAAATCCCTTAACCCCGGTATCTTCGTAGTGGCCCGGGCCACAGCCCAGGAAACAATAAGCAAGCTGGAAAAAGCAGGGGCAGACAGGGTGCTCTCCCCCCAGATTATCGGCGGAAGAAGGATGGCGGCAATGGCCATGCAGCCCCTGGTAACTGACTTTCTGGATACCGTCATGGGCACAGAAAATATTGAAGTAAGGCTGCTGGAAATAAAGATTGAAGACAGCTGCAGCCTGGATGGGAAAACTATAAGGGAGGCCAGTGAAAAGTTTGACCTGGGAGCATTAATCATTGCAGTAATTGAACCCGGCAAAAAAACTACTTACAGCAAACCGGCAGCGGATACCCTGCTGTCCGCAGGCCAGAGCCTTATTGCTATCGGTACCAAGGAGCAGATACAGATGCTTTCCAATCTGGCCATCTCCGGCTAATGATAAAGCTCCTCATGAAACATGTGGTAATCCCCGGTTAAGAAAAACTGCACCCTTTCCCCGATGTTTACCGCCTGGTCTCCAATCCTTTCCAGGTACCTGCTGACTAAAGATACATTGGTAATAAACTTGATATATTCTTCACTTCCAGACATGGAGGTATAGAGTTTCTTCAATACCATCTTCTGCAAATCATCCACAGGGGCATCAATTTTATCCAGCTTGGAAGCCAGCTGGTAATCCTTCTTGGCAAATGACTCTAAGGCCCGGGCCAGTACTGTCTGCACCAGGTTTCCCATTTCTATAAGCAAATCCAAGATTCCCTTATCAAGAAATTTTTCTTTCTGGGTAGATAGTTTCTTTATCACCCTGGCAATATTTACAGCCAAATCCCCTATTCTTTCCAGATGGATAATTATAATGCTTACTGAATGGAGTAATCTTAAGTCCTTGGCTACCGGCTGGTGTTCAGCCTGCAGCACTATGCTTTTTTCCTCTATAGAGATATCGTACTCATCGATTTTTACATCATTGTCTATCACTTTCTGGGCCAACTCAGGGTTCATCTCTATTAAGGCCTGGATTACATCATGTACCGACTCCTGGGCCAGGCTGCCCATTTTAAGCACATCTTCGGTTATTTCATCTAAATGCTGATGGAAAGTTTTTCTCATAATAGCCTCAAATTCTTTTCTTTTATTTTAACATCTTAGCCATTGTATTTCATTCTTTTAACTAGTAAGCCTTTTCATCCTGGCCCGGGCCCTGACTACTGCTCCCGCTCCGGCAAAAATTATAACTATAATTAACAGCACCAGGGCTGTGCCCCATTGCATGTCTTCAGGAGCATTGGTAAGCTGGGTGGCTAAAACATACAGATGATAAGGCAGGGCCATAACCTGGCTAAATATGGAATTAGGCAGATTGGGCTGGGAAAAAGCAGCCACCGTAAATATGATAGGGGCGGTTTCTCCGGCAGCCCGGCCTATTCCTATTACTGATCCGGTGATAATCCCCGGCAAAGCCTGGGGCAATACCACCTTGATAATAGTTTGCCACCGGGTAGCCCCCAAAGCCAGCGAAGCATGGCGGTATGTATCTGGCACGCTTTTAAGGGCCTCTTCGCTGGAAGTAATAATTACCGGCAAGATTAAAAAGGCCAGGGTAAGGGAACCGGCTAGAATAGAGCGCCCGAAATTTAGAAAAATTACAAAAAAGCCCAGGCCGAACAATCCATATACCACTGAAGGAACTCCGGCCATATTGATTATGCTCATTCTTATCATCCGGGTCAATCTCCCTTTTTGGGCATATTCATTTAAATATATGGCCGACAGTATGCCTATGGGCATAGAAATTATAATAGTACCCAGTATAAGATAGATGGTACCCAGTATAGCAGGGAATATCCCGCCGGCACGCATTCCGGAGCTTGGTTTCTGGGAAATAAACTCCCAGCTTAAGGCTCCAGCCCCTTTTACCACCAGATAAACTATAATGCCCAGCACAAAAGCTACCACTATTATGGTTAAAAATAACAGCAACCCGTAAAAGAACTTCTGGATCATATATTTTCTTTTCATATGGCTGGATTTATTCCACATCTCTTATCCTGCTAATAAACCTGTCTGAAATAAAATTTATTAAAAAAGTAATGATAAATAAAATCAAACCCACTGCAAACAAGGCAGAGTAATGGAGGCCGCCCTGCACCGTTTCCCCCATCTCCGCCGCTATGGTAGCAGTAATGGTCCTTACCGGCTGCAGCCATGAGAACACAATACGGGGGGAATTGCCGGTAATCATCAGCACGGTCATGGTCTCTCCCACTATCCGGCCCAGTCCCAGCATAGTAGCAGCTACTATTCCCGAAGAAGCAGCCGGCACCACTACATGGTAAGTGGTTTCCCAGGGAGTAGCCCCTAATGCTACCGAGGCATGCCTGTATTTATCGGGCACTGCATTAATGGCATCTTCAGAAATGGAAATGATAGTGGGAAGACTCATAAAAGCCAGCATGATGGACCCGGTAAGAGCAGTAAGGCCTATGCTTAATTCAAATAATTCCTTAATAAAGGGAGCCAGTATTTTTATGCCAATAAACCCTATAACTACTGAAGGGATGGTAGCCAATACCTCAATTATGGGCTTCAGTATTTCCCTTAGCCACCGGGGGGCCATTTCCCCAATATAGATAGCAGAGCCTATGCCCAGGGGAACCGCAATTACGATAGCCCCAAAGGTTACCAGCAATGAGCCTGTAAATAAAGGGACAAAGCCAAAATCCTCCAGTACTGTAGGAGACCACTTAGTACCGGTTAGAAATTCAAAAATAGGGTAAGAAGTAAAAAAGCGAAGGGAATTATAAACTAAAAAAGCTAAAATCAGGCCCAATACTACTATGGATAGGATACCGTTTAAAAATACGAATTTTCCTATCAGAAAACTCTTGGTTTTTCTTAGCTTAACCTGCCAGCTTCTCATTTGAATTCATTTTATACAAATTTTTTATTATTTTCTATATTTATGGATGCAGGCGGCAAGGCCTGCATCCACTTGTTTACCTTTACTATTCTACTGGGACAAATCCCTCTTCTAAACCTATCTGCTGCCCCTGCTCGCTGAATACAAAATCCAGGTAAGCCTGCGCTATCTGGCTAATATCCCGGCTGGGGGCATATATATACAACCCCCTGGATATAGGATAGGAATCATCCTTAACTGTATCTACTGAAGGCATTACCCCTTCCACCTTGACGGCATTAAGGCTGTCTTCCAAATACCCCAGGCCAATATAGCCTATGGCATTGTCATTTTCCTTTACCATGTTAACTACATCCGCATTAGACTGCAGCCTTAAGGCAGTGGGATCATAATCCTTATCCTTTAAGGTTTTACCCATCTGAACCACTGCTTCCAGGAAATACTCTCCAGTGCCTGAGCTGGTATCCCTGGCAGCCATAACTATCTGCGAATCAGGCCCTCCCAGCTGGCTCCAGTTGGTTATTTCTGCGGTATATATTTTGGACAGCTGCTCCATGGTTAAATCTTCTATATCCAGGTTATGGCTTAAAATTACGGCAATTCCGTCATACAGCACCACATACTCTACCGGATCATACCCCGCATCTTGGGCGGCCTGAATTTCTTCTGGCTTTATCTGCCGGGAAGCATTGGCCAGGTCGTTTATGCCATTAATCATTTCGGCAATGCCCCCGCCGGAGCCGCCGCCGTTAACAATTATACTTCCGCCGTATTCAGCCATAAAAGCTGAAGCCCAAGCCTCAGAAACCTGCAGGGTAGTGGTAGAACCAGAGATTACAAGCTCCTGTCTTGTAAATTGGCCCTCTTCCTGGCCGGCAGTTTCTGCCGGGCTAGAATCTGTTGACGAACATCCTGAAAACAACAAAGCAGCTAATATTATAATAGCCAGTCCTGCAAGTCCTATAATTTTAGTTCTTGCTTTAAACATATTTAACACTTATTCTCCTTTATAAATTTTAGTAACGAACCTTATTTTAACAGAGCAGGAAAAAGTGTTGTTAATAAATACTTAAAAAAATATTAAAAAAAGATGAAATTTTAACCAACCTTATTTACTGTCCAGCTTGCTTACCAGCTTATAGCCGTAACCATGCACAGTCTGAAGATAGCCCTGGCCAAAATTACAATCAGACATTTTTTTCCTGATCCTTCTTATATGTACATCCAAAGTCCTGGTATCGCCATAATAGTCTGGTCCCCATACCTCCCTTATAAGGTCCTGCCTGGGCACCAGCTGGTCTATTTTTTGAAGCAAGATGGACAAAAGCCTGAATTCCTTGGGGTTAAGACTGATTTTTTTATCATTTAAAAAAATTTCATGTTTTTTCTCATCAATAGACAGCTTAACCTTTCCCAGCTCATATTGGCCCTGCAAATAATCGGTCAGCATAGCCGGGTTAAAACGGCGCAGCACACTTTTTACCCTGGCCACCAATTCCTTTATTCCAAACGGCTTTATCATATAATCATCCGCTCCCAGCTCCAAACCCAGCACCTTGTCCAGCTCTTCGCTTTTGGCGCTAAGTATAATAATGGGAACCTGGCTTTCTTTCTTTACCCTTTTGCAGATATCCAGGCCGTCCATGTCCGGCAGCATTAAATCCAGTATTAACAGATCGGGCGGTTTTTGACTGAAAGCCTGCAGCAGTTCCTGTCCGGTCATATAAGTTTTTACCCTGAAGCCGTTTTTTTCCAGGTTATAACTTACGATCTCCAGTATGTTTTCCTGGTCATCTACTACATATATTAGTTCTTGCATAGCCTTTGATTTTTTTAACTATCATATAACAACCAAGCCTATTTTAACTCATTTCGCCATTTAGAGGGCAGAAAAACCTTAAAACTGGTCTTATGCCTGGGTTCGCTTTCTACCTCTATTTTTCCCTGATGGAGCTCCACAATATGTTTTACTATGGATAACCCCAGGCCAGAACTTATGCTCTTGCCCTTTCCCTTATAGAACCGCTGAAATATAAAGGGCAGATCCTCCTTATCTATACCCCGCCCATCATCGCTAAACTCCAAGTTGACTCCTTGGGGGCCTGGTTTGACTTCAATGGTAAGGGTAGATTTTTTGCCTGCATGGAAAATTGAATTTTCGGTTAGATTCTTAATCATCTGGCGGAAAAGGTGTTCATCGGTAAAAAAATAAAGTGGCGGACCACTGTAATCAAAATTTATATCCACTTCATTCTGCCGGGCCAAATACTCCAGGGAGCCAATAACTTCTTCTATCGCTTCTCCTATATTTACCTCTTCTTTTAGCAGGACGTTCCTTTTGTATTCTATCCGGGAAAGATTAAGCACATCCTCTATCAAAAAACTTAGCCGTTCCACTTCCTTCAGGCTTTTATCCAGGTACCCTTTAATCCTATGCTCATCTTTGAAATCATCGTCTAGCATGGTTTCCATATATCCTTTGATAGAAGTAAGGGGAGTACGCATTTCATGGCTTATATTGGCTACAAACTGGCTTCTTAGCTTGGAAAACTCAATTTCCTGGGTATTGTTTCTGGCCAATATAATGACATAACGGTTACTTTGTTTTGCTGTTAAGCCCTGCTTTCCTGTTTCTGGAAGCAGCTTTAGGGCAAAAGCCTCTATGTCCAGGTAAAGCTCTTGCTCACCATAAAATATTATTTGCTCCTTTACCGGCTTTTCGTCAGCAAGGGCAACAGATACAAGGTCTTCTAACCGGTTATTATTAAATATATTGATGGTTTTTTTACCCAGAATAGACCAGCGGTCCAGGTAGAAAAGGTTGGCCAGGCTTTCATTGATTTTAATTATTTCCTTATCTTGGTTCAGTATCATGGCTCCATGCCATATATGGTCCAGCATGGTATCTAGGAGCAGGCTACTGCAGCTTTCATCCTCTCTTTCCTGGCTTTTAGCCATAGGAGGGTAAGGCTTGCCCGTCCCGGCCCTTTTTTTGGCCCAGTAAACCAAAAACAGCACGCAGGTTAGAAGCCACAGAAAAGCCAGCACCAAGCATAAAATTTGATAAGAGCCCAATGATTCTCCACTTCAATAATAATTAAGGTTAATTATATCATATAAAAGAGGAGGCATAGAGGGCGGGAATGGTGGCGAGACGCAGAATCGAACTGCGGACACATAGATTTTCAGTCTACTGCTCTACCAACTGAGCTATCTCGCCACAACTAAAATAACTGGCGGAGCTGACGGGATTCGAACCCGCGATCTCATGCGTGACAGGCATGTGTCCTAAACCACTAGACGACAGCTCCACTCTGATTAAATTTTAATGGTGGGCGATGCAGGGTTTGAACCTGCGACCCCCTGCTTGTAAGGCAGGTGCTCTCCCAGCTGAGCTAATCGCCCCTGGCAGCCCGTAGGAGAATCGAACTCCTGTTCCAAGATTGAAAATCTTGTGTCCTAGTCCACTAGACGAACGGGCCAATAACCCCTAACTTGGTGAGCCGTGAAGGATTCGAACCTTCGACACCCGGATTAAAAGTCCGGTGCTCTACCAACTGAGCTAACGGCCCAAATACTTGCTAATAGCTACATAAGGAATAAATACTTTTCAAACATCACCAATTAATTCCATTAGCGAACGTAAATATTACTATAATTACCCGCTTTATGTCAACAGCAATGGAACTCTTTTTTTACTACTTTCTTGTAGCCTGTCTAGCAGGCTGCTGCCCCAGCCATAGGGATATAGGTCCTGTCTAGCTAACCGTCGGACATAATAATTATAAGGCATTTGCCCCATATATTAAACCTCTTAAATTAATCCAGCAAAAAATTAATTACTTCTGCCCAGCCCCGGTTCATTTCCCCGGTGGTAACATAGATATTGCTGTAATTTTGCAGTTGCCTTGCCAGATCCCCATCCTGTTTTAAGCTGTCCCCCATCAGGAAAAAGTATTTTACCCGGGAGGCCATATCAATATCTGACGGCGAGTCCCCCAGGGCAATACACTGGCTGGGGTCCAGCCCCCTTATTTTCTGGTCCAGTGCTATGGCTTTATCCTTGCTTACCCCTTTAGGTATAAGATTGTAAATAAATAGGTCTTTTACTTCCAGGTCAAGGTTTACCAAACCTGATTTTCCATTTTCTACCAATACCAGATCCGTATACCCTGCCTGCCCTAACAGCAGGTTAGCCTCCTTAAGGTCAATTTCTCCAAAGAAAAGGGCATTATGGTTGCGGTACTTGCTCCATTCCAGCTTACCTTCAATCCGGTGGGGGAAATGCTTTTTTAGCAAATCAATAATCAAGGCCAGGTCTCTGCCCCCATAGGTGATATTATAATCCCGGCCCTGCTTATGGTACGTTACCCTTACCTCTTTTCCCAAATCATAAACCAGTTCGGATCCCAGTTCGGCAATATAGTTCTTCAAACCCATCATTTGGGCATTGTACCTGAGCTGTACCTGGTTTCTTCCTGACACCAGTACAATGTCTATATTATGCTTGCGCACTTTTTCTATAGCCTTAACTGCTCCCAGGAAAAAAAGACCCTGGCTGTCATTTACCAGGCAGCCTTTATGGTTTAACAGGGTGCCGTCCAGGTCTGAATAAATTACCTTCAGGTCATTTAACTCCTGCTTAATTTCACTTTTATGCTGGTTAAAAAATTTTGTTTCAGCCATTGCCTGCCTTTGCTCCTTTGATGTACCATGTTATTATATATAGTTTAAGATTCTAGTCAAACCGGCAAGAAAAAATAATTGAAGGGGGCAGAGAAATGATAAACAATATGGGCTTGGCAGAAAGCCTGATTAAAGATTTTTCTTTAAGTTTTACCCCTTTTTTAGTTAATTTTTTAATACCCTGCCTGCTGGCCTTAATCTTTGGGGGCATCATTGGCTTTCAGAGGGAGAGGGCTGACCGGCCTGCCGGCCTCAGAACCCATTCTTTGGTATGCCTGGGCTCTACTGTTTTTACCCTTATATCCTATTATGGCTTCCTGTCTTTTACTGGAGTAGACCAGACCAGGATAGCTTCCGGTATAATTACCGGTATAGGTTTTATAGGGGCAGGAGCAATATTTAGAAGAGGCCCCCTGGTAAAAGGAGTCACTACCGCTGCCAGTATATGGATAGTAGCTTCTGTGGGCATGGCCCTGGGGATTAAATTATATTACCTGGCCCTGGCAGTAACCGTGTTTGGCTATATAGTGCTGACCCTGGTCAAATATTTTGAAGACCGTTTTGTAACCAGCCCGGTTTACGCCGTAAAGATAACCGCCGGCCTAACTCTGCCGGGAACCGAAGAAATACAAAAAATAATTAAGTCTAGTTCAGAACGGGTGGAAGTAAGGCTGCTTAAAATAGAGTCCGGCTCTGAAAACTATGAAATAATTATCAATGCACAGAGCAGGGACCCCAATTTTCCAGTAAAAACTGCAGACAGCTTAAACGGTATCAAGCATATAGAGAATATTGAAATAACCCAGTACTGATTATGCCCAACCTAACCAAAATAAGGAGACTTATAGCCAGGTACATAAAGAGCCTGGTAAATGCCTTCATAGCTGACGGCACCATGATGCTGGCTTCTTCCATCGCCTATTATTTTTTATTCTCTATTTTTCCCCTGATGCTTATACTAATCTCCTTTAGCGGCTTTTTAATAGATAATTTAAATATTCAGGCTCCCATATTGGATTTTATCCAGGAGAGAATACCCATAATTTATACTTTTACCGAAGCCAATATAGAAAAGACCATAGAAAACAGGAGAAGTATAGGTATTACCGGAATACTGTTTTTAATGCTTTCTACCACTTATGTGTTTGACTCTCTGCAATTTGCTTTAAATAAAATATACCGAACCAAGTCCCAGAGAAAACTATGGCAGCAGAAAGTTTTTGGTATACTGCTGATCTCCATGGTATTTGTGCTGATAATCATCTCCTTTCTTTCTTCCACCATACTGTTTTACCTTACCCAGCACATATTTGACTTATTGAATGTGGCATACAGCACCAGCCAGGCTTTAATCAGGGCCCTCTCTTTAGTAATTGGGCTGGGCTTTAATTTTTCCATACTATCCCTCATGTTTTTCTTTGGCACTAACCGCAAGATCCATTTTAAGAATATATACAAGGGAGCCATATTCGGAGCTATTGGCTGGGAGGCTACCAAACATATATTTGTAATCTATTTGAACCAGTTCGCCAATTTTGAACTAACCTATGGGTCAGTGGGTTCCATAATCGGTTTTCTGTTATGGGTTTATGCATCTGCCCTTATCCTGCTAATAGGAGCCCAGATCAATTCTTTACCCTTCAAGAAAGATGAAATTCATAGCTGACAGCATGCTGGGCCGGTTGGCCAGATACCTAAGGGCTGCCGGCTATGATGTGGTTTACAATAGCCGGATAGAAGACCGTGATTTGATAGGACAAGCCAGGGCACAGCAAAGGATTATCCTTACCAGGGACCGCCAGATAGCTTGCCGGCGGGTATGCAAGCAGGGTCAGCCTGCTTGTATCATACTGGAAAGCCTGGATTACAGGAAACAGCTTAGCCAGTTAAGGCATCAGCTAAAAATCAAGCTGGCTGTCAAATTCAAGCGGTGCCTGGAGTGTAACAGCATATTGGATGAAGTGGATAAGAAAGATTTTGTTGCACAAATTCCGCCATATGTCTATCAAAATCAGCATCAGTTCAAATATTGCCCTCATTGTCGTAAAATATACTGGAATGGATCCCACATGGATTCCATCCGTAAGGTGCTGGCCATGGTTTAGGACTGTAGGCATATTAATATTAGCAAAATTTAGGGCAGGTAGCTTATGAAAAAGTTAATATCTAAATTAATTGAATATTTCTACAGCATCCCCAAGGTTCTATTTATTTCTTTTTACCGCAGACTAATAAGGATAAGGGTGTTTAATTCTAAGCATCTGGCCCAGGATAAGCCAGCCATATTGGCCATCAACCATACCACCGGGGCTGATGCTATCATAGTGCTGGCCGCCTTAAGAAAAAAAATCTATTTTATAGCCGATGGAGACAACTTCAGGTTCCGGTTTACCAATTTTTTTATGAGGCATTTTGCCTATAGTATCCCCGTGTTTAAAAAACAATTCGTAAAAAACATAAAAAGCTTTAAAGAGCTGTTTGCCTTAAACCAGGGCAAAGCCTTCTTTTATGGTATTTTCCCCGAAGGCAAGTTAAACAAGGATTCAAAACTGGCTAGAATGGACAAGGGAGCAGCTTACCTTAGCTACAAGACCAAGCTCCCCATTATCCCCCTTTATATACATAACCTGTCCAAAGGGCCCGCCAAAAATAGTTGGCTGGGCAAAAACAGGGTGGCAGAAGGCATATCAGCCTTAGTGTTCAACACTTTTCGAAAAATAAATATAATAGTGGGCCAACCCATATATCCCATGGCTGATAATATTATGGAAAGCGTAAAAGACCTGGCTGATAAAAGAACCTACAAACAGATAATAGATGATATTCACCAAGCACTGGAAAAGGAATTTTTCAAACTTGAATCTGACTCTGAAAGCATATTTGAAGCATTGCCTTCCGATGAAGAGCCAGTGCTGAAAAATAGGCACACCTAATTGCTATTTCTTGCCTTTAAGCCCGTAACCGTAGCCTCCCCTAAAGCCCTCCAGGGTATGGTTCACCATAAACGCTTCCGGATCTATGCTGCATACTACTTTGCTTAACCGGGACAAGTTGGATTCCCTGCAAATCACATTTATGATTCTTACTCCGCCCTCTTTACCGGTTCCATTGTAGCAGGTAGCCCCAAATCCTTCATTCCTTAACAGCTCTTCTATTTCCTGGCTATGTATTTTGGAAATTATATTGGTACTGATAAGGTCCCTGGAAAGTTTCTCAGAAATTTTTATGCCCACCAGGGTACCTACGGCAAAACCGGCGCCATAAGCTAAAATCAAATATATATTACTTAGGTCCTGGACTACCCTGGCTATTACTGCTATAAAAATAGTAACTTCTATAAAACCTATGACCGCTGCAAAAATTTTCCTTCTTCGCACTATCATGTTAAACCTGATAGTGCCCAGGCTCACATCCACTACCCTGCCTATAAAAATAATGGGAAGCCAAATCAACCAATCCATAACTTAATCACTCCTGTGGTTGTTTAATAACAGAATGTTATTATTTTTTAAGTTTCCAAACCCTCCCTTGGATTCAGAAAGGGTATGGCTTATGATAAAAGCTTTTTGGTCAATACTACCTGCAAGCTGCTTTAATTTTATCAAGTGTTCCTTTTTACTGATAATATTTAATATTTTCAGTTCACCCTCCCGGCCGGAACCATTATAGCAAGTTACCCCAAACCCGTTTTCTCTAAGTACCAGTTCTATATCTGCATTGTATTTGGAAATTATATTGGTACTGAAAATATCTTTAGATATCTTTTCCGATATAACCATACCCAGGTATAATCCCAGGGCAAATCCAGCGGCATAGGACAGTACCATAACCGTATTGGAGGCATTCTGTATAATTTTAGTGACTACCGTTATGGATAAGGCAGCTTCCAAAAAACCTATTATGGCTGACACTGCCTTTTTGCCCTTTACGGTAGTAACCAGCCTCAAAGTACCCATGCTCACCAGAAATACCATGGCTATAAATATTAAAATGGTCCAAATTATTATCTGCATCTATATTGCCCTTGTCTCTCGTTTTAATCAACAAGGGCAATATCATAACCCTTATTTTTTAAAAAGCAATAGCCCGTTTATGAGGCTGTTTCAAAGGAGAGCTTCCTGCCTTCGGGACCGGTTACGTCCACCAAGACCTTATCCCCTTCCTTTATCTTGCCTTCCAATAGCTGCAAAGCCAGCACATTCTGTATCTGGTTCTGGATAACCCTTTTTAAAGGCCTGGCTCCGTATACAGGGTCAAACCCTTCCTTGGCCAGCAGCTCCCTGGCTTTCTCGCTAATCTCTATAGACAGCTTTCTGCCTTCCAGCATTTTGGCCAGGTTGTTAACCTGTATATCTACTATAGCCTTGATTTGCTCCATGCCCAGCCGGTTAAAGATAATAATATCATCTACCCGGTTTAGAAACTCCGGTTTGAAGTGGTTCTTTAAAGCCTCAGTTACCCTGTTCTCCATTTCCTGATCATCTTTCTGGTTCAGGTCGGTAATCCACTGGCTCCCTATATTGGAAGTCATGATTATTACTGTATGCTTGAAATCCACCGTGCGGCCATGGCCATCAGTTAACCTGCCGTCCTCCATTATCTGAAGCAGTATGTTAAATACATCATTATGGGCTTTTTCTATCTCATCGAGCAGTATTACACTATAGGGCTTTCTGCGTACCGCTTCCGTAAGATAGCCCCCCTCTTCATAACCCACATATCCGGGAGGAGCCCCTATAAGCCTGGATACAGTATGTTTTTCCATATATTCGGACATGTCCAGCCTGACCATAGCCCGTTCGTCATCAAACAAAAACTGGGCCAAGGCTTTACTAAGTTCAGTTTTACCTACACCCGTAGGCCCCAAAAAGATGAAAGAGCCTATAGGCCTATGGGGGTCTTGCAAGCCTGCCCTGGCTCTCCTGATGGCATTGGACACAGACTCTACTGCCTTATCCTGGCCTACTACCCTTTGCTTTAGCCTTTCTTCCATATTCAGCAGCTTTTCAATCTCGGCCTCTATCAGCCTGGACACCGGTATGCCGGTCCACTTGGACACCGTTTCCGCAATGTCTTCCTCATCCACTTCTTCCTTAAGCATTTTCTGGTTTTTTTGGAGCTGGGCCAGCTTTTGGTTTTGCTGCTGTAACTCTTTTTCCAACTCCATCAATCTGCCATACCTGAGTTCCGCTGCCCGGGCCAGGTTAGCATCCCTTTCAGCCTGATCCGCTTCGGTTTTGGTTTTATCCATTTCTTCCTTTAGCTGCCGGATGGAGCTTATCACTTCTTTTTCCTGCTGCCAGTGAGCTTTCATGCTGTTGCTTTTTTCCTTTAAGTCTGACAGTTCCTGGACCACCTTATCCATCCTTTTTAGGCTGGCCTTGTCTTTTTCCTTGGTCAAAGCCTGTTCTTCAATCTCCAACTGCTTTATTTTTCTTTCTATTTCATCAATTTCAGTAGGCATACTGTCAATTTCAATCCTCAGCCTGGAAGCAGCCTCATCTATCAAGTCTATGGCTTTATCCGGCAAAAACCGGTCCGATATATAGCGGTCTGAAAGCATTGCTGCTGATATGAGGGCGGCATCCTTTATACGCACCCCGTGATGAACCTCATATTTTTCCCTGATACCCCGCAGTATAGCAATGGTATCTTCCACGCTGGGCTCATTTATCAGCACCGGCTGGAACCTTCTTTCCAAAGCGGCATCCTTTTCAATATATTTACGGTATTCGTCTAAAGTAGTAGCCCCTATAGCATGAAGCTCGCCCCTGGCCAGCATGGGCTTTAACATATTGGAAGCATCAACTGCCCCTTCGGCAGCCCCTGCCCCTACTACTGTGTGCAGCTCATCCAAGAACATTATTATATTGCCTTCCGATTGCGATACTTCCTTAAGTACCGCCTTCAATCTATCTTCAAACTCTCCCCGGTATTTTGCCCCGGCAATAATAGAGCCCATATCCAAAGAGATTACTTTTTTATCCTTCAATCCTTCCGGAACATCTTTCGAAATTATACGCTGGGCCAAGCCTTCCACTATAGCCGTCTTCCCAACTCCCGGATCCCCAATTAGCACCGGGTTGTTCTTGGTTCTTCTGGACAAGACCTGTATTACTCTTCTTATCTCATCGTCCCGGCCTATCACCGGATCCAGTTTTCCCTTCCTGGCCAGCTCGGTTATATCCTTGCCGTACCTGGAAAGCGCCTGATATTTTTCTTCCGGATTCTGGTCGGTAATTCTCTGGTTTCCCCTTATCTCTACCAGTATCTGGTATATCCTGTCCTTGGTAACTCCCCTGGAAGAAAGCATACTGCCAACAGTGCCTCCGCTACTGGAGATTGCTATTAGCATATGTTCTGTGCTTACATAATCATCTTTTAGGCTTTCTGCTTCCTTGAAAGCATTTTCCAGTATCTGGTTCAATGTAGCGCCGATGTATATCTGCCCCCCGGCTCCGCTTACCTGGGGCTGCCGGGCTATCTCCTGGTCCAGGTCCTGTACTAACTGGTCTGCATCTGCCTCTAATTTTTTTAAAATGGGAAAAATTATACTCTCCCTGTCTTCCAACAAAGCCCTCATCAGGTGGACATCTTCTATAGATTGATGCCCGTGTTCAGAAGCAATCCTTTGTGCCTTGGACAATGCCTCCTGGGCTTTTATAGTAAATTTATCCATTTGCATTTATATCACCTCTCCTATACCACTACCCTGGATCTGGGATTCTCGCTATATGATTTAGCAAAGTCATCCAGGTATTTCTTCTGCTCGGGGGTAAGGTTCTCAGGAAGCATTATTTTAACCTTGGCATACAAGTCTCCGTTTCCTGAACCCTTTAACTTGGGCATGCCTTTCCCCTTGAGCCTCAATACTTTCCCGCTCTGGGTTTTAGGCGGCAAAGTAACCAGTACCTTACCTTCAAAGGTAGGTATATCAATTTTATCTCCATACAAAGCTTCTTTTATGGTTACCGGCACTTCACAGTGCAGGTCATCTCCCTTTCTCTTATAAAAAGGATGCTCAGATACATTAACCACCAAATAAAGGTCGCCGCTGGCTCCGGAGCCTTGTCCGGGACCTCCTTCCCCGGTCACCCTAATCTTTCCGCCATCTTTTATTCCCGCCGGTATCTTAACACTGACTGTCCTGGCTTTTCCTTCTTTCTGAAGCCGGATAGACCGGGTAGTGCCAAAATAGGCTTCCCTTAAAGTAATATTCATAGCTGACTGTAAGTCCTGGCCTTTGGCCTGAGCGGTCTTTCTACCCCTGAAACCAGAACCAAAATTGGTAAAATCAGATGCCCTGTTGCCAAAAAACATCTCAAAGAAATCTGAAAATCCACCCCCCAGGTCACCGAAATTAAAACCGCTGCCGCCAAAGTCATAGGCTTTCTGCCCGCCTCCGGGCCAACCCGCATTCTGGTACTGTTTCCAGTTAGCGCCCAGCTGATCATATTTCTTCCTCTTGTCCGGGTCTTTGAGTACCTCATAGGCCTCGCCTATTTCCTTGAACTTTTCTTCAGCCTGGGGATTATCCGCATTGGCATCAGGATGATATTTCCGGGCCAGCTTCCTGTAGGCCTTCTTAATTTCATCCTGGCTGGCATTCTTGCCGACTCCCAGAACCTTGTAATAGTCTTTATAATCAACCATAAATAATCACCTATAATTCTTTTAAAATAAATACCAGCCCACAGCTTGGATAAGCCATGGGCGGTATATGTTTAATTCTCACTTCTTGCTGCAGAAGCTTACTTTCCATTAATTGCAATCTTTTTAGGTTTCTTAGCCTCTGCCTTGGGTAACACTATCTCCAGTACCCCATCCTTGTATGAAGCCTTTATCTGGTCCTCTAACACCGGAACCCCGATATTGAAGGACCTGTAGAATGACCCGTAGCTTCTTTCTACCCTGATATAGTCTTTTTCTTCTTCTTTTTTCTCCAGCTTTCTTTCGCCTTTAATTACCAGCTGGCCTTCATCTACGGATACATCTATTTCCTCTAACTTCATACCCGGAAGGTCTACGTTTAGAGTTACCTCTTTTTCAGTTTCCTTGATATCCACTTCAGGAGCCCATATGGCTGTCTGCCTCTCCTTAGGCCTTTCCGTGCCTTCAAACCATCTTCCTATTTCATCCCGAAGCTGCACCAAATCACTGAATGGATCCCATCTTACAATTGGCATAGTAATCCCTCCTTTTTACAAATTACTTTTCCTCATCTTTTGCCTCAAATTCAGCATCGATGACATCCTCATCCTGGCTGCCCTGGTTTGCGCCAGCCTGGCCTGTTCCGGCCTGGCCTTCTCCTGCTCCAGGACCGCCCTGTGCTCCGGACTGTGCATACAGTCTCTGGCTAAGTTCATTCTGCATCGTCTGCAGTTTTTCTGTCTCAGCCTTTATCTGGCTTAAATCTTCACCTTCGGAAGCTTTCCTTACCGACTTAATCTGCTCTTCTATATTGGACTTCATGTCCGCAGGAACCTTATCTCCCAGGTCCTTTAACAGCTTTTCTGAAGAATAAGCCAGGTTGTCTGCATTGTTCTTAGCATCTATAAGTTCTCTTTTTTTCTTATCATCATCTGCATGTTCCTTAGCCTCATCTACCATCCTGTTAATCTCGTCATCAGAAAGATGAGAGGTGGCAGTAATGGTAATTTTCTGCTCTTTTCCAGTAGCGGTATCTTTAGCCGAAACATTTACAATACCATTGGCATCTATATCAAAGGTTACCTCGATCTGGGGTACCCCTCTGGGAGCCGGCGGTATCCCGTCCAGCCTGAACCTGCCTATGGTCTTATTGTCCCTGGCCATCTCCCTTTCTCCCTGGAGAACATGTATATCTACGCTGGTCTGGTTATCCGCAGCGGTAGTAAATATCTCACTCTTCTTGGTAGGTATGGTAGTATTTCTCTCAATAAGCTTGGTAAATACTCCACCCAAAGTCTCAATTCCCAGGGACAGGGGAGTTACATCCAACAGTACTACATCTTTTACATCACCTTTAAGTACTCCTGCCTGTATGGCAGCCCCTACTGCTACTACTTCGTCCGGATTTACCCCCTTATTGGGATCTTTGCCGGTATATTCTTTTACCAGCTGCTGTATAACCGGCATCCTGGTAGATCCGCCCACCAGAATTACCTCATCAATTTCTTCCGACTTCAGCCCTGAATCCTTCAAGGCTTTTTCCAAAGGCACCTTACACCTTTCAGTCAAATCTGCGGTTAACTGCTCAAACTTAGCCCTGGTTATTTTAGATTCCAAATGTTTGGGCCCATTGGCGTCCGCAGTTATAAAGGGCAGGCTTATGGTGGTCTCAGTCACACTGGACAGCTCTACCTTGGCTTTCTCTGAAGCTTCTATCAGCCTCTGCAAAGCCTGCCTGTCCTGCCTTAAATCTATTCCCTGCTCATTCTTAAACTCATCAGCCACATAATTCATAATGCAGTCATCATAATCATCGCCGCCCAGATGCATGTCGCCATGGCTGGATTTTACTTCAAATACCCCTTCTCCTACTTCCAGCACGGATACGTCAAAAGTACCCCCACCCAAGTCGAATACCAAAATATTTTCATCTTTTTTCTTATCCAAACCATAAGCTAATGAAGCTGCGGTAGGCTCATTTATGATCCTGAGCACGTTCAAGCCCGCAATTTTGCCTGCATTCTTGGTAGCTTGCCTCTGGGCATCATTAAAATAGGCGGGAACAGTAATTACTGCATCCTTTACCTCTTCGCCCAGATAACTTTCGGCATCTTTTTTAAGTTTCTGCAAAATCATGGCAGATACCTCTTCCGGGGTGTAATTTTTATCACCCATCTTTACTTCAGCCAGATTATTTCTCCCCTTAAATACATTGTATGATACTATCTTTCTTTCGCTTTCCACTTCATCATATTTTCGTCCTACAAACCTTTTAATAGAATAAATAGTATTCTCAGGGTTTAAGGCTGCCTGCCTCTTTGCCAGCTGTCCTACCAGCCTTTCTCCTTTTTTGGTAATGCCCACTACTGAAGGAGTAGTTCTGCCTCCTTCGCTATTGGTTATTACTGTAGGGTTTCCACCTTCCATTACTGCTATGCATGAATTGGTAGTACCCAAGTCAATTCCTACTGCCTTAGCCATGTATATCTACCTTTCCTTTCCTAATATTTTTTTACCAATCGGTTTTTCTCACTAAATAATTTTTAAAACAATTCACTACATCATCAGGACACTTATCCATAATAACCTGGTCCCTTCTCCTTATGAGCACAATGATGGATCTCAAGTTCATGCCTTGGTCATACATCATCTCCCGTACATACTCCAGCCATTTTATATCTGCCTTGGAATAATACCTTTTCCTGCCCCTTCTAAAGGGACAGACCAGGGCAAATTTTTCATAGTAATACAGCGTCCTGCTGTTTACCCCTAAAAAATCTGCCACCAGCTCTATAGGATAACTTTTGTCCTCTTCGCTAAACAATTTTTTCACCGACCTTAATTATTACCATAAGTTTAACTAACCCTGAATAATCTGTCAATAGTATTATAAATGATTTTTATTAAAATGCAAAATTAATTTTTCACTTTAAATGAAAAATATTTTTACTATTATATTGTAAATATTATGCTTTTGCTATTTTAATCCCCATGCCTATAATTATAGAATCCACCAAAATTGGGAAAGGGTTCAGAAATTAAAGAGTTATTTACTCTAACCAAGTATTTTAAAAAACACCGGGGGCCTTTTACGGCCAGCATAGTGTTCATATTACTTACCGACCTGCTGTCACTACTTGTCCCCTGGATTCTAAAGATAGCCATTGATCAAATACGCTACCAGCCAGAATCAGTAAACTTGATTACCTTTGCCGCTTATCTCATGGCGGTAGCCTGCCTGCAGGGATTGTTCAGGTATTTGATGAGAAAACTGCTGATAGGGATATCCCGGCAAATAGAATATGATATCCGAACCGATTTTTTTTCTCATCTGCAAAGGATACATTCCTCCTTTTTTACCAATACCAGGACCGGCAGTATTATGGCCCTGGCTACCAATGACCTGGATGCGGTAAGGAATTTTTTGGGACCGGGCATATTAAACCTGTTTAATACCGCTTTTGTATTTGTGTTAACCCTGGCCGTCATGTTTTCCATAGATGTAAAGCTATCCCTATTTGCCCTAATCGCCATACCCATCCTGCCTTTTCTGGTAAGCAGGCTGAGCTCTCTTTTGCATAACCGGTTCAAGGCATCCCAGGAACAATATGCTGCCCTTTCTGCCAGGACCCAGGAAAGCATAGCCGGCATCAAGGTTATAAAGTCTTTTACCCGGCAGGAACAGGAAAAGGAAATCTTTTCCCGGCTAAATAAGGAATATATTAACCGAAACCTCTCTTTAGCCAAGGTGCGGTCCGCATTCTGGCCATCCATGATTTTTATTGGGGGCGTAGGCACCATGGTGGTCTTACTGGTAGGGGGCCGGCAGGTCATGGCCCAGACTTTGACCCTGGGGCAATTTGTACAGTTTTCAGCCTATATTGGATCCATTACCTGGCCCCTTATATCCCTGGGCTGGGTTATAAACCTGGTACAGCGGGGCTCGGTATCCATGAAAAGGATCAACAAGGTTCTAGATATAAGGCCCCGCATAAAATCCCCTTCCCGCCCGGTCAAGCTGGACCGCATCAGGGGAAGGATTGAATTCAAGCATGTTTATTTTAAATATGAAAATGAGAAAGGCTACGATGATTATGTAAAAGAAAATATCATGGACCGCCAGTTAATATCTGCCCGCAGCAGCCAGGACTGGGTGCTGGAAGATATCAATTTTACCCTGGAAGAAAAAAGGCAGCTGGCATTGGTAGGTTTTACGGGCAGCGCCAAGTCCACCCTGCTAAACCTGGCAGTAAGGCTATATGATCCCCAGAAAGGCCAAGTGTCTGTAGACGGCTACAATTTGAAAAAAATAGACTTGGGCCTGCTTAGGGCCAGTATTGGCTATGTTACCCAAGAGCCCTTCCTGTTTTCCAAATCCATCCAAGAAAATATCCTGTATGGCCTGCAGCAAAAAACCCGGCTGCCTGACTCCCAGCTGGAAAAGATAGCACAGGAAGCAGCCAAAGCTGCCTGTCTGCACCAGGAGGTAATGGGATTTGACCAAAAATATAAAACCATAATAGGAGAAAGGGGCATAACCCTGTCCGGGGGACAGAAACAGAGGCTGGCTATCGCCAGGGCCCTGGCCACTCAGCCTTCCATCCTTATCCTGGATGATTCCTTTTCCAGTATTGACACTAATACCGAAGAAAAAATATTGGCTAATTTAAAAACCTGGACTTCAGAAATGACCACCATTATGGTTTCCCATAGAATCTCCACCATTAAGGATTCCGACCTTATTTTAGTTATGGATGAAGGAAAAATTACAGAAAGAGGAAACCATGACCAGCTACTGGCCGGATGCGGCATCTACCAGAAACTTTATTACAGGCAGCAGCTGGAAGAAGTGATTAAGGAAGAATTATGAGCAAGAACAGTTTACCGGAAAGAAATATAGATAAGAAAACCATAAAAAAACTGCTGGGCTACCTTAAACCCTATAAGCTGCTGCTGGGCTTCACTGTATTTTTGCTGCTGATTACTGCCGGCTTGGAAATTCTAGGTCCTTATCTTTTAAAGATAGCCATTGACCAGTATATTACTCCTGGCCTTATGGACGGTTTCCTGTATATAGTGTTGTTGTTTGGAGCGGTAATATTGGCAGAATTTATATTCCGTTACTTCCAGCAGTACTTAACCGAGCTTTTAGGCCAGAAGATAATGTATGATATGAGGATGGATATTTTTACCCATATCCACAAGATGCCCATGTCCTTTTTTGACCAGAACCCGGTAGGAAGGATCATGACCAGGGTAACTACTGATGTCCAAACCTTAAATGAGATGCTTTCTTCCGGCATTGTGACTTTGTTTGGAGACATTTTTATGATTGTGGGCATCATGATTATAATGGTTACCCTAAATTTAAAGCTATCCCTGATCACTTTTTCAGTGCTGGTTTTGCTGGCCATAGCTACCTTTGTTTTTAGGGCCAAGGTAAGGGTAACCTTCCGTATTATAAGGTCCAAGATATCTGCTATAAATTCCTACCTGCAGGAAGCTGTCTCCGGAATTAACACCATAAAGATATTTGGCAGGGAAGATAGGAGCAACCAGGAATTTGAATCCCTTAACACCGGATATCTTAATGCCTATCTTAAAACCGTATTCTATTATGCGGTTTTCTTTCCCATAGTAACCTTGATCAGCAGCCTGGCCATCGCCCTTATTATCTGGTATGGCGGAGGGCAGGTAATAAGGGGGATACTTACCTTTGGTACCCTGGTGGCCTTTATACAGTATATTGAAAAATTCTTCCATCCCATCAGCGATTTGAGTGAAAAATTCGGTATCCTGCAGGAAGCCATTGCCGCTTCCGAAAGGATATTTAAGGTATTGGATACCCCCCCTTCCATTACTTCCCCTGCCCATCCGGTACAGGTAGACCAGGTAAAGGGGGATATAAAATTTGACCATGTATGGTTTTCTTACAATAACCAGGAATACGTGCTCAAGGACATCAGTTTTAGCCTGGACAGCGGCCAAAGCATTGCTTTTGTGGGTGCTACCGGTTCCGGCAAAACCTCAATTATAAATATACTCAACCGGTTCTACGAAATACAAAAAGGCCATATTTACCTGGACGGGATAGATATTAAGGATTATGGCTTAAACCACTTAAGGCAGAGCATAGGCATTGTAATGCAGGATGTATTTTTGTTTTCAGGCACCATCCTGGATAATATCAGGCTGGGGGATACTTCCATTTCCAGAGAAAGGGTTATCCAGGCAGCCAAATATGTCAATGCCCATAAATTCATACAGAAGCTTCCTTTAAAGTATGACCAGGAAATAAAGGAAAGAGGAAAGATACTGTCAGTGGGGCAGAGACAGCTTATAGCTTTTGCCCGGGCAATAGTATTTAATCCCCAGGTGCTGCTGGTATTAGATGAAGCTACTTCCAGCATAGACTCAGAAATTGAGGCCTTAATCCAGGATGCCTTAAGCAGGATTATGGCAGGAAGGACTACCATAATTATTGCCCACAGGTTATCCACCATAAAAAATGTGGACC
>JAQVDY010000028.1 GCA_028698215.1 Actinomycetota bacterium
TACGGGCTGAGGTTCGAAGACGGGATACTGGTTACTGCTACCGGAGTAAAGGAGCTTACCACCCTAAAGAGGGAGGTAATAGAGCTGTGAGAGATATAGCTGTAGAAGATATAAGGGGGATGGTGGAAATGACAATATCAGTTAAGTTTGAGGTGATTGTATGATAAGGATAGCCATGCTGGGAGCAGGTTATATAGGAAGGGTTCACGCTAATGCTATTAAGAAATTGGATAATGCCAAAATAGTAGCTGTGGCTGATAAGGACTTGCCCAGGGCGGAAGAAATGGCTGTTGATCATAATGCAAAGGCTTATGAGGATTACCACCAGCTGCTTAATGATGATAATATTGATGCTGTAGCCATTGCCACTCCTACTTTTTTACATGCGGAAATGGTGGTGGAAGCCGCTAAAGCCAAAAAGAATATTTTTTGTGAAAAGCCGTTGGCCCTATCCAATGAAGATGCCCAACTAATGGCCCAGGCAATCCAGGAAAATAAAGTAAAATCAATGGTAGGCCATGTGTTAAGGTTTTGGCCTGAATATATAAGGGCTAAAGAAATTTTAGATAGTGGAATGGTGGGGGAGCCCCTAACCATATTCTGTGAAAGATTGGGTGTTTTGCCGGATTGGGCAGAAGGCGGTTGGAATAAACAAGCAAACTTAAGCGGAGGAGCAGCCCTTGATCTCCAGATTCATGATCTGGATTTTATTGCTTACCTTTTAGGAGAACCATCAATGGTAAGCTCCAGCGGAGTTTTTAATCCCGATCTGGGGGGCTGGGCCCATATGAATACTGTAGTCAATTTTAAAAACGGCAAAATAGGGGCCGTAAATGCCGGTTGGATTGTTAAAGGAAAATTTCCATTTTCCATACTATTTAGAATATTCTGCGAAGAAGGTACTATAGAGTGGATATCCAGGGCTGGAGAAAAAATATCAGAAACATTGGATGGCAAGGCTGGTAAAAACCCAATTGTAGTATACAAATCAAATGGTGAAATAATAGAGGAAATAGCAGAAAACATGGATCCGTTTTATGCAGAATGGAAATATTTTGCAGATTGCCTTGATGGAAAAAAAGAAATAACTAATTCAACTTTTACAGATGGACAGATGTCTTTAAAGCTTGGTTTAGCCACTATACAATCAGCCAGTACAAACAAGCAGTTAAAGTTCTAGCTGATGGGAATTATTGCTGTAAAAATAAAGCTTGTCCTTTGAAAACTAAAAAGTTATTCAGCTGAAAAGATGCGAAGCTAAGTAAATTAATAGAGCTGGAGGCATTATGATTTAAATAGTTAATGCCTGATCAGAAGCTGGGAGCTATGCACGCTAGTGGTGCTGTTATCAGGATAGCTGACTTGAAGCTACCATATTATCTTGACAAAACTTGATGGAGATGTTAACTTTAATGGCAACTAAACGTATAAGCTTAAACTCTCAGATTCTTATATATAGCTCAAAAGATGGATGTCTTTTAGGGGATGTAAATCCACTAAGGACAGCATCGTCCACTTGAGGTTATGTTCTTATATAACAATTTTATGAACCTCAACCAAATATAAAGCATAAGTATAATTATTTTGTAAACCGAACCCGTGTTATAGTTATTACAAAAGGAGGAAAAAGAGATGAGAAAGATCCTAATATTAACGTTAGGCATTGTATTTGCAATTGCAATGCTAGCAGGCTGTGCAGCACCAGCAGCACCAGCAGCAGAGGAACCTGCAGCTGAAGAACCAGCAGCAGAAGAACCAGCAGAAGAAGCGGCTGTAGATGCTTCAGAATACACCTTCGGCAATTTGGCTTGGTCAACTGCAGATGAGTGGAATGCTTATGGAATTGAAGCTTGGGAATGGAAAGCAGAAAAAGTAGGCGCAAACACCGAAGTACTTGATTGCCAGAAAGATCCTGAAGAGCAGCTGGCACAGGCTCAAGACTTTATTAACAAGGGAGTAGACGGAATATCCATATTCCCAAGCTCACCTGATGTTGCAGCCACCATTACCCGAATGTGTAATGAAGCTGGAATACCTATAGCTATTGAGAACATCTTCCTGCCTGAAGACGGCAGTGCTGGTGAAGTAGTAGGCCAGGTTGCCTGCAGATATGGCGACATCGGCTATGCAGCTATTGAATATGCTGCTACCACTTGGCCAGGAAGTAAAGTTCTATATGTACACGGCGGCCCTGGCGTTGGTGTATATGAAGATTATAAGGTTGGCGTAGACCAGGCATTGGAAGATTATGCAGACGATATAGAAATGGTTGGCTTGGTTAATGGTAACTGGGAAACAGAAGCTTCCTATAACGTTACCATGGACTTTATAAATGCAGGTACTTCTGACTTCGACGTAGTATTTGCAAACAACGACCTGCAGGCTGTAGGTGTAAATCAGGCCCTTAAGGAACAAGGCATGGAAGATATACCTATTCTTTCTACCGGTGGTTCTGAGCAGGGTTATGAAATGGTTGTAGAAGGCATTCAGGCTGCTAACATGACTGCTCCTGTAAATATTCAGGGCATAATGGTATTCGACTTCTTGTGGAATAGTGTTAGCGGCGCTGGTGTGGATAATCCTAATGTTCCACTACCAGTTATTCCAGTTGGACAGGATAATATAGAGGAATGGATTCACTGGAACGACCATGAAGCAGCACAGGCTTATATTGATGCAAACTACTAAAATTTAGTAGATATTTTTAGGGTACTGCGCTTGCAGTACCCTAAAAAATATTTCAATTGGAATCTTTAGCAAGATAAAGGTTTGGCGGTTAAAATATGAATAATTCTTCTAAAGGTCCTATTGTAAAAATGGACCAGATAGTCAAAACATTTTACGGGGTAAAAGCCTTAGATAATATGACTTTTGATCTCTATGAAGGTGAAATCCATAGCCTAGTCGGAGAAAATGGAGCTGGAAAGTCAACCCTGATGAAAGTTTTGTCTGGTGCCCATGCTCCAGACAGTGGTCAGATAGAAGTATTTGGCAAAAGATATACCCACATGACAGCGGAACTCTCTTATAGGCTTGGTATAAATATAATATACCAGGAAAGTTTATTGATGCCCTGGATGAATGTATACGAAAATGTTTATATGGGGCAGGAAATATCCAAAGGCGGATGGGTTGATTTTAAACAAGAAAAAGAGAAAACCCATGAGCTCTGCAAACAAATAGGGCATCCAAAATTGCCTTTGGATAAGAAGATTCATGAGCTCAGCGTTGCCGAGCAACAATATGTAAAGATTATTAAGGCTCTCTCCACTAACCCAAAAATACTCATAATGGATGAACCCACATCCATGTTTAATGTAGAAGACGTAAAACTACTTCTAAACACAGTAGAGACCATAGCTGCTCAGGGGGTTAGTATCATTTATATTTCCCATAACCTAAAAGAGGTGGTACAGATAGCTGATAGAATTACGGTTATAAGAGATGGTTCCTCTATCCGTACCTATGGTAATGATGATAGAAATGCAGATTTAAATAAACTCGTAAATGACATGGTGGGGCGTCCGGTATCAGCTTTTTATGAAAGGGAAGAACATGAAATAGGAGATATTGCCTTTGAGGTAAAAGATCTGGTAGTAGATCCCAAAAAGGAGCCCATAAGTTTTAATATACGCCGTGGCGAGATAATGGGATTTGCAGGAATGGTTGGTTCAGGCAGAACAGAAATTGCAAACGCTATCGTTGGAGCTAGCCGTAAGTACGGCGGCAAGATAATTTTTAATGGCAAAGAACTGGATATTGATAATCCAGCCGACAGTATAAATTATAAGATTGGTTATATAACTGAAGATAGGCAAGGCTTAGGATTGATGCTTGATGCTTCAGTCGTTGAAAATCTTACTGTAGTTGGGCTTCAGACCAAAATAAAACAATTTTTTATTAACGTCAAAAATTTTATTCCCCTGATTTCCAAGATAATAAAATCACTGAATATAAAATTAGCTTCACCCATGCAGGAAGTTAAAAGCTTGTCTGGTGGTAATCAACAAAAAGTGGTACTGGGCAAATGGCTGTTTACCGATTCCGATATGTATATTTTTGATGAGCCTACCCGGGGGATAGATGTTAATGCTAAATCCGAATTTTATAAGATTATTTCTGGTTTAGCTGCCCAGGGAAAAGTAGTTATGATGATCTCGTCTGATATGCCTGAACTTATTTCTATGAGTGACAGGGTTACAGTTGTAAGAAAAGGCAAGATTGTAAAAACCCTGGAAAGCTCTGAAATTTCTGAGAATTCCATTATAAGATACGCATTGGAGGTACATAAGGATGAACAATGAAAATAATTATGCCTTGGGAAGCGGAAATATTAGCGGTAAAAGTTTTAAGTCTCTATTTAGGGATCAAAGGTTTTTATTAGGAATAATTATAGTCCTAATTATAGTAATAGTAAGCATAGTCAACAGTAATTTTCTAAATCCTTCTAATATATTGGCATTGTTGCAGCAGATAGCTGTTCTGGGTTTATTGACTATGGCCATGGCTAAATTAATGCTTTCCGGGGGAATAGATCTTTCTATCGGTAATATTATGATTTTATCCGGTTGCGTTATGTCAATTTTGATAACCCAAGGCAGGCCTGCACTTGGTTCCGGGGCTACAGCTAGTGATATTGGCACTAAAATGGGTTACACTTCGGTACCGGTAGCCATAATAATTGGTTTGCTGGTAGCAATAGTTGCAGGTGCCTTAAACGGACTGATTGTTTCTAAAACCAAAACTATGCCTCTAATTATTACTCTGGGTATGAGCAGCGTTTATTATGGTATTGCCCTAATTATTACCGGCGGTAAATTCCAATCCTTTAATTTAGCCTTTGAGGGATTGAGAATTCTCCGAATAGCAGGGGTGATACCCATGACCCTTATAATATTTTTCGCTATGGTAATAATATCTTTCATTTTGGTTAACCGAACTAAATATGGCCGTAGAATAGTGGCTATTGGTGGAAATGAAGAGGCAGCTTTTCTTTCCGGTATTAAGGTAGACAGGCATAAGATAATGACCTATGCTATCAGTGGTGCTTTCTGCGGAATAGCAGCAATACTTTATGCTACGCGTCTTAACGCCATAACCGCGGGCGGAGGTACCGGCTATGAACTTAATGCCTTGACCGCATGCGTAGTTGGTGGCATTACCTTTGATGGAGGTAAGGGATCAATAAGCGGTGCATTTTTGGGCGTTTTCTTTATGGGCCTTATAAACAATGTTATGAATATTCTGTCTATTGACTCTTATTACCAGACTATGATATCTGGCTTGATAGTAGTAGCTGCGGTTATTCTTAGTAACCTTAACCAGATGAGAAGATCATAATAACAGTTTATAAATTGCGGGATAGTTAAATTTTTATACTGATCCTGCTAATTCGGTCATTAAATTAAATATAAATAAGGAATGATTAAAATGAAAACATCTGTTAGTTTTTTCACCTTCAGTCAGGACGTTGACTATAGGGAAGCTATGGAGGAATCCAAAAAAGCGGGTTATGACGGTGTGGAATTTGTACTCAACGAGACTGATGGAAATCTTAATATGAAAACTACAGACCAAGAGGTAATGGAACTAAAAAAATATGCTACTGACCTCGGTCTGGAAGTAAGCTCGGTAGGGGCCTGGAATCTCTGGGAATACAATTTGGTATCAGATGATAAAGCTATTGCCAGTCATGCCAAAGATATAATTAAAAAGCAGATAGATGTAGCCCAAATATGCGGCGCGGATACCATATTGGTTATACCCGGTTATGTAGGAACCCCTTTTGCTCCGGGCATAGTCCGTTATGATATTGCCTATGAAAGGGCTATGAAGGCCATAAGCGAGCTGGCACCCTATGCAGAGGCAGCCAAGGTGGCCATTGGTATTGAAAATGTTTGGAATAAATTTTTGCTATCTCCTATTGAGGTAAAGAGTTTCTTGGATGAAATAAATTCTCCCTATGTTGGAGCCTATTTTGATATAGGAAATATTATATATATCGGTTATCCTGACCAATGGATCCGGATACTGGATAAACATATAAAGAAGCTGCATTTCTGTGACTGCCGTTTTGATCAATGCGGTCTGGGCATGTTTGTAGATCTACTGGAAGGGGATGTGGACTATGTAGAAGTTATGCATGCCATAAAAGATATTGGATATGATGATTGGGCTATAGTAGAGTTTTTACCTAACTACAAGACTTTCCCTTACCAGTCTATTATCAATGCCAAATACTCATTGGACACTATTCTATCCATCAAATAAGCAGTACAGCAATGATGATTGGCAAGATTTGGTTCTGGCATAGCCAGCAGTATTTATAGTAGGACCATACCTGTTACTGTTGTTTGCAGTTATAAAAAATAGCAAGGCTGCCTATAAGGGCATATCGCCCTTAGCAGCCTTTTTGCTTAGGGACATTAAATAAAGATATAAAATAATTATTAACAGAATATAGAGGTAATGATTTAAAATGGGAAATTTTAATTATGATCAATGGAGCAATGATGCTAAAAACATTGCCAAAATATTATCAAATGCGCCTACCCTGGATAAAACCAAGAGAATAAAAAAGGAAGAATTCAAGCAAAGGCAGAGCAGGGTTATAGAGGCCTTGCAGGAAAATAATATAGATGGGGCATTTGTATATTCAGATGAACACTATAATGGCGATGTTCCTTATCTGGGCGGTAATACCAATATCTCCATCGAGCCAGTAGCCGGAGTAATTGGCAAGAACGGATTCCATTTAATTGCTGGACTGGAGGGTGGATATATTGCTGAACAGCTGGCTGACAGGTCAGGTTCTGAAGTGCATAAAGTAGAAATGCTCAAGCTGGCCGACGAGGATTATCCGGTAGAAACGGAAAGAATAGAAGACGTTATTGAAAAAGCCTGCGGGAAAAAGCCTGAAACTATAGGGCTGCTCACTCCCAGGGCGGTTTTTCCAGTGCAAATATATGAGTTTTTGGAGCAATATTTAGGCGACAGGGAAAGAATAGTAGATGCGCAGGAACTTTACTATAAAATTAAATATGAAAAATCTGAAGCCGAAATGGACTTAATAGGGGATGCCAGCTTAATCTGTGACCAGATGTTGAAAGGGATGTTGGCAGTGTTAAGGCCAGGAATGCTGGAGACCCAGGTTTCAGCCTGGGGCTACCTTATAGGCCAGGAATTGGGTGCGGAAGAAATGGGCTTTGATATTATGGTAACCGCCAATGAAGCCAACAGGACACTGATAGGTAAAGCCTTGAACCGTGAGATCAGGAAGGGAGATTTAGTGCACCTGGGGGTAGCTCCCAAAAGGGACGGGCTCACTGCTTGCGAAAGGGTGAGTGTGGTATGCACTGAAGATCCTGATGATATTACTGATTTCCAAAAATACTGGCTGGATTTTATAGAGGGAGCTTTTCAAACAGGCCTGCAGGCATATAAGCAGGTAGCCCAGCAAAATTTACCGGCCAAGCTGCAGGAACAGGCCCTGGTCGATTACTTTAAATCAAAGGAAGATGAAGTGGAGAAATTGATTGGCAGGAAAGTTGATTTAGCCCTCCAAAAGCCTTATACGGGTACCCATAATGCCGGATATACCGAGTGCCAGGAATTCTACGGGGCTATTACCTTAAACTCCGATAATCCTCTAGGAAACAGGATAGTCACCATGCTGGATGTAGCTATAAGGGGGATGGGAAGCAAGTGGAATGATATTGTTATCCCCGGCCTTGATTTTGTGCTGGTAGAGAAAACCCTGGGTAAATTTGGCCCTAAAGTAGAAGTGTTAAACCAGTTGCCGGTAAATGTACAGAGTTATGTCGGAAAGAAGTATTAATTTGATTAAAGCCAATCCAGTATCCTGGTGATACTGGATTTAGGCTAGTTATTTTATATAAACTTGCAGCTGATAACTGTCTATGGGCTCAGGTTCCCATTCCCTGAGGTAGTCTAATACCAAAGTATTGACACTGCTTGACTCTGCCTTAAAAGTAAGCACCTGAAGGCCGCATTCCCCTAGGCAGGACTGTCCGGTTTCTGCAGATTGATATTGGTCGCTGATGAGGATTAGGCCGGGGGCAAAACTATTTTCCGATATCACCCAGTGATATCCGGTAGTAGGGTTGGAATCCAGGGTAATAACCAGGTTGGTTCCCAATTCTATATTAATATCCCTGCCATTATCTTCCATACCCAGGTTAAGGGTAGGTATCCTGCAGGCAGGCAATATGAACAGCAGCAGGACTATAATAAAAGTTAAACCTATCTTTTTCATATTACTATTTTATAATGTTCTTACCAATCTGGCCACTCATCCCCATTTATAGATTGGGTTATATTGGCAACATTGGTGCCATCGGTATTGATTACATACAAGTTATAGCCTATATTTACCCAGTCTGTACCAGTGCCATAGAATACTAATTTATCTCCTTTTGGTGATACCCGGAGGCGGTGAGACGGTGCTATTCCTGACCCATATAGATTTGAAACCTGGCTTAAGCCTATATCTTCATATTTTTCTTCTTCACCGGCAGCCAGGTTATACAATAACTTTTGGTAGTCCACCTTCCAGATCTCCACATGTCTACTGCGATTAGAAAAAAAATAAAGGGTTTGGCCGTCAGGGGACCAGTCTGGCTCGGAATAATGATCTCTGGCATCAGGACAGGATAAAAGCTCGGTTAACTGGGTTCCGTCTGGCTTGATGGTATACAGCTTCTCCCCAATATCTGAGCCCTGCTGGTTATAGGTAAAAGCAATAACATCGCTTACAGGCGACCAGCTGGGCCAAAGGGCTGTATCTTCATCTTCAAAATAGGTAAGTTGTTTGGCATTTCCATAAAGGTCTGTAACCCACAGGTTAGGGGTATCTTCAATATAGGAAATATAAGCAATAAAGTTGCCGTCTGGCGACCAGGTAGGAAACATATCCACTCCTCCTCCGGAAGTTATCTGTTGGAAAGCTTGGCCGTCCGCAGCCATGACAAATATTTTTTCTACATTATCCACCGGGGAGGCATAGGCTATTCTAAACCTTTCAGGGGACCAGGCCGGATACCGCATATAAGATCCAGAATCTGGTAATTTTACCATACCTGAGCTATCAGGGCTGATAGTATACAGGTAATAGTCTCCGCTTTTTTGGGTATCACCAGCCTGGGAACAAAAAACAATTTTACCTAGATTCTGGGCATTAACTTCTGGAGGAGGGCTGTAAATAGATTGGGGTATTTGGCTTTGCTCTCTTTCTAAATTTGTGCTCTGTTCTTTGGTTTTATCCTGCTGGTTAACTCCTAGGGGCTCATCCTGGCTTATACCTGAATCAGCTAGGCTGGTATCAGGCGGAGTCATGCCCGGGCTACAGGCGGTTAACAGGATGATGTTTAATATTAAGGCCAATACCAATGTTTTCACTTCACATCTCCTCACCTTGTAAGGTATGGGCAGGGCATTATCTAAAGGTAGCAACGGGGGTAAATAATTTTCTGCCGAACCTTAGGTTAGGGCCGGAAGGAGGCAGGATATCGGATAAAGCCAAAACTAATAGGCCCAGGATTATAACTAACCCTCCCTATATTTTAGTACCAAACTATAAAATTAGCTATATTGGTGACAGCCTTACCTTTTGGTCAATATGCCAAAAAGGCCTCTTATTAATTCCCTGCCTACTGTCCTTCCTATGGAAGTAGCCGCAGATTTGGCCATTTTGCTTATATAGGTGTCTTTTTTAGCAGTTTTCTTACCGTAATCGTATTTTTGCTCCTTGGCTTTAGCCTGTTCCAGGTTTTGCTGTTCAACTATTTTTTTCTGCAGTATTTCATAGGCAGATTCCCGGTCAAAGGTTGAATTGTATTTATGGTAATACCTGGAATTACTGATCAGTTCCTGCCGCTGAAAATCAGTAATGGTTCCCAGCTGGCTTCGGGGCGGCAGCACTGAAGCCCGGTCCACCATAGAAGGGCGTCCTTCTATATCTAAAAAGGATATCAGGGCATCGCCTACCTTAAGCTCAGTTATGACCTGGCTGACATCCAGCTCAGGGTTAGGCCTGAAGGTATCTGCGGCAGCATTTACAAATTTCTGTTCCTTGGGGGTAAATGCCCTTAAAGCATGCTGGACCCTGTTTCCCAGCTGGCTGAGTACACTTTCCGGTAAATCTGTTGGATGGTGTGTAACAAAGTATACCCCTACCCCTTTGGATCTAATCAGCCGTACCATTTGTTCTATCTTATCCAGGAGTATTTTTTGGGCATCGTCAAACAGCAGATGAGCTTCATCAAAGAAAAATACAATTTTTGGCTTAGGCCTATCTCCTACTTCCGGCAGTTCCTCAAACAATTCTGACAGCAGCCATAACAAAAAAGCAGAATAAAGGGCAGGAGATTGCACCAGCTGGTCTGAGGCTAGTACATTTATTTGGCCCCGGCCATCTTTATCGGTTTGTAAAAAATCATTAATCTCCAATGCTGGTTCGGCAAAGAAGTTTTCTCCCCCCTGCTCTTCCAGGGTTAGCAGGCCTCTTTGGATAGCCCCTATGGATTGGGTAGATATGTTACCGTAGTCCAATGTATATTTGGAAGCATTGTCTCCTACAAATTTTAGCATGTGCCTGATATCTTTTAGGTCTATCAGCAGCATGCCTGAATCATCTGCTATCTTAAATACTATGTTAAGTACGCCGCTCTGGACTTCATTAAGGCCCAGCAGTTTGGATAAAATTAAAGGCCCCATCTCTGAAATAGTGGTTCTTACCGGGTGGCCCTGCTTTCCGAATACATCCCATAATACTACGGGATATCCCTGGAAGCTGTAATCTTTTGCTCCCAGCTTTCTAGCCCTTTCTTCAAATTTGGGATTTTTAGCTCCCGGGTTACAGATGCTGGCCACGTCCCCCTTTATATCTGCCAAAAAAACCGGTACCCCGATGGTGCTGAAAGCTTCAGCCATTACTTTCAAGGAAACGGTTTTACCGGTACCGGTAGCGCCGGCTATCAACCCATGCCGGTTTGCCATCCTTGAAGTTAAATAAATGGGGTTTTTGCCTGCCGCAAATAATAGGTTATGGGTTTCAGCCAATGTAGACTCTCCTTAATAGTTGACATAAAAATAATGGGGCTTTAGTCACTGCTTTGATTATATTTTAAACCTCAATGGTTAGCAAGGAGAGAAAGAATAAGGTTTTTATTATTTTAATTTGAGGAGTAAAATAAAGTTAGGATATAAATCGGCAGGTATGCCTGTCAGTTATCTTTTCTTAAATATATTTTTGGCTCCATTACTGCAGTAAGCCGGTTTATTAATATTTCTCTATTGCTGCCATAGCCAGAGGCAGGCTTTTATCATAAGTCTAGATTTTAGGTCCTAGAGCCCCGCAGAGCCTGCAGCGGCCGGCAATAAAATAAGATAAAGGAGGTTTTATGGCTACAGAGAATAGGAGAAAACCTACCCAAAGGGGACCCAAACCGCCCCGGGCTACAGTGAGCAGAACCGGTAAACTAAAACAGCCAGGGCAGAATCCTGCTGGGGTTTCCAGGGGCGCCAGCAAGGGGCCGTTGGGAGCTAGAAAGCAGGTAATTATGGCTGAACATAGGGTAAGAAAAGGAGAAACATTAATACAGATTGCCCGACTATATTACGGAAGAGGCCAACAAGAGCATTTAAAAATCATACAGGAGGCCAACTCCGACCTTATTAAGGATGTCAATGTAATAAAGGAGGGACAAGTATTTAAGATACCCCAGCTTCCTCCTCATCTTAAAAACTAACTAAAACTATATTTTTTTAAGATTACATCTCTTCTAATTTGACGGAGACAATGTTTTTACGGCTGGGTTCCAGTATTTTATAGCTCTAAAGGATATTAAATATTGTCTTATCAGGATTAGGTAAATATTTAAAAACCAAATCAATATTAACTTTGAACCATCGTATTTATATCATATAATTTCAAATAACAGAGGCAATGATACTGGTTTAAATGATTACCCAATATAGATATAGCGGCACAGCAAACATAATGGGGATAGCGGCGATACCCCTTATAAATAAATTGATTAGGGGAAGGCTTTATAATGAAAATAGGCCTTAACCTATATCCAGACTCCAAACACCTGCCCCTAAAGACTTTAGGGGAAGCTATACTTGACTCCAGAAATCTAACCTTTGCCAAACAGTTGGGAGTAACTCATATAGTAGCCTGGATGCCTCTTCCTGCTGGGGAAGGCTATTGGGAATTCAAGGATCTTTTAAAATTAAAAAAATTTATTAATTCTTATGGATTGGAGTTGGAAGCTATAGAAAATATACCGCCTGTTCATTGGGACCGGATATTGTTTGACCTGCCCGGCAAGAACAAACAAATTGAAAACATAAAGAAAACCATTACTAATATGGGCAGGGCAAAAATTAAATTTCTGGGTATTTGTTTTTCTATCGTAGGTTATTGGGGACACAGGCAAATAAGTGATATCAACAGGGGAAAGGCAAAGATATCCAGGTTTGATTACAGCCTGGTCAAGGATGCTCCACCCATTAGCAGGGGCCAATTATGGGAAATATGGAAAACCGAGTATTTTGATGCATCCCAGCCCATAGAAACCATATCCAGGGAGCAGATGTGGGAAAGACTATGCTTTCTGTTAGACCATATATTGCCGGTAGCCCAAGAGGCAGGCCTAAAATTATGCCTGCATCCCTCAGACCCTCCTGCTCCCAAGCTGAGAGGTGAAGAGAGGATAATGAATTGTCCCCAGGATTTTAAACAGCTGATAGAGTTATACCCCTATGATCATTTGGGTATAGAATTTTGCCAAGGAACTTTTGCAGAAATGAGGGGAGTAGGTCCCAAGGTGATAGAATTGATTAAGTATTTTGGAAAGAGAAATAAAATATTCTATGTTCATTTCAGGAATATAAGGGGCAATTTCCCTGTTTATGAGGAAGCATTTATAGATAGCGGGGATATAGACATGGGTTTGGCATTTAGGGCTTACCAGGATGTTGGTTTTGAAGGAGTGCTTGTCCCTGATCATGTTCCCCTGGTAACCTCATCACCAGAGCCATGGCATATTGGCATGGCCCATTCCATAGGCTATATAAAATCCTTAATGGATATGAATAGATAATTGTATGCATATATTAATATTCCCAGGGCTGCCATAAATTGATTAAAGAACAGAAATATATTCATATATTAAGCATTTACAGGCATAATTACTGATATAAAAAATATTGCAGGGAAGGGTAGCCATGTCTAAAAAATTAAAGCTGTTAGCTGCTATACTGGCCAGCAGGCTGAAACCTTTTAAGGATTACAAGTATTCTATCAGAAAAGCAAAAATGGGGCAGGGTAATGTTGACGGCAATCCCAGTGATAAAAATTATGAAGACCAAAGCTGGAAGGAAGTAGGTCTTCCTTACCGTTGGGACAGCAGTAAAGAAACCTGGTTGAGAGCAAAGCTGGTAGTACCAGAAAAAATTAATCAGGTACCTGTAACAGGAGCCAAGATATCCATAAGCGGGCCCAGTTTTTTAGGGGATTCTATATTGATGGCCCATGCCGAAATGTTCATTGATGGCAAAGAAGCTATAGCAGCCCAAAACTGGTTTGATCTCAGGTTTAAATTACCAGTGGCCGAAACGGCGGAGCCATTCCAGGAGCATATTATTACATTTCATATATACAAAAAAGGCAAAGCAAAAGACCTTTTTTCCACTCTGCCTGTACTGGCAGTCAGCTACCATAATATAGATCAAATTGCTTTTGAAATGGAATCCTTTTTAGGGGAGATAAGCTTTGCCCAATTTCTGCCAGGGGGGAAAGCCATAGTTGAAAAGGCGGTAAAAGATGTAGGGATAGAAAATTGGCAAAAGCTGGATATTGAAGAGGTGTTAAGCCAGATTGAAAAAATTAGAAACAGGATATCTCCTTTAAAAAAGGATGCTAAGCAATATTTTGTTCACCTGGTTGGACATGCCCATATCGACATGAATTGGCTATGGGGCATGGAAGAAACCACACAGGTATGTAAGGATACGTTTCACACGGTAATAAAACTGATGGATATGTTTTCTGATTTTACCTTTTCCCAGAGCCAGGCATTCATTTACAATGCCATGCAAAACATCCACCCTGGCCTTTTTGCAGAAATAAAAAAGAGAGTGCAGCAAAAAAGATGGGATGTTACGGCCTCCAGCTGGGTGGAGATGGATTTAAACTTGTCCAGGGGGGAGTCCATAGTAAGGCAGATTCTATATGCTAAAAATTATATCCAACAAGAGTTACAGGTAGAACCAAAAGTATTCTGGGCGCCTGATACCTTTGGCCATCCCTGGACTATGCCTCAAATACTGAAAAAAAGCGGCATAGATTACTACTACTTCATGAGAGGCGGAGATGAGCAGCATGACCTGTTTTGGTGGGAAGGCCCTGACGGTTCAAAGGTGTTAGCATTTAACAGTTCTTATCTGGGGATAATATCTCCCTCCACTGTCTATAAGATTCCTGCCTATTATAATAACAGGCTGGGTATTACTGACAGCATGTACGTTTATGGTATCGGCAATCATGGAGGGGGCCCCACCATAGAAGATATTGATACCGTAAATAAAATAAACAGCAAAGCAGTGGCCCCTACTTTAAAATTTTCGACCACTCATGACTATTTTAAAAAAATGAGCCAGGAGAATCCAAAATTACCAGTGGTAAAAAAAGAGTTAAATCCTGTTTTTGACGGCTGCTACACTACCCACTGGGATACCAAACTACATAACAGAACCTGCGAAAGATTGCTGATAGAGGCGGAAATAACATCTTCCATAAATAAAATTTTGGGATTTACATATCCAGAACTTTCCGGGCTGTGGCATAAGGCCTTATTTAATCAGTTTCATGATATACTGCCGGGAAGTGCCATAAAGGAGTCATATGATTATTCTAACCGCCAAGCAGAAATGGTAGAAGAGCAGTGCCGGGAAAAAATTATTCATAATTTAGCTAATATATCCCAAAAGATAAAAGTTAAGGAATATGGTGTCCCCCTACTGGTATTTAATAGCTTAAGCTGGGAGAGGACAGATTTGGTAAAGATAGGGGTTACCAAAGATATGCAGCCTCCCCTAGAAGTAATAGATGGAGAAGGCAGCATGCTGCCGTCACAGGTGGAAAATAGACAGCTAATGTTTATAGCTGAAAACATTCCTCCGCTGGGATACAAGGTTTTCTACATAAAAGAAGGTGGCAAAGAAACCAGTGCCCCTGCCCCCCATGGGTATAGTTTGGAAAATGATTATTTTATATTAAAAGCAGATCAAAAAGCTGGGACCATATCTTCTTTATATGATAAGAAAAATGCTAGGTATGTTTTGAAAGATATTATAGGAAACGAAGCCTTGCCCAGGGTGTTTCCCTTAAAGCTAATGGATATAAGCAGTGAAGGGCCATCCACCCAGGTGGTAATGAATAATATTATGCAAATCTTATATGAAGAGCCTCATTCCCAATCTTCCTGGATTATTGGCCCCGTGGCCAAAACGGTAAACCTTACCCAAAGTTCAGAAATATCAATAAATGCTTACGGTCCGGTGGTTCAAAGCCTTAAAATTATTAAAAGGTTTAATAAATCTACTATTACCCAGGAAATATGTTTGTATAGGAATCTAGAAAAAATAGACTTTAATACCACTATAGACTGGAATGAAGTATCTGATAATAATACACCGGCCCCAATGCTAAGAGCTTGTTTTACCCCTATGCTGGGCAGGGTAAAAGCTAATTATGAGATACCTTTTGGTTATATGGAAAGGGTGAATGACGGCAGGGAATACCCTGCCTTAAACTGGGTGGATATTTCTGACCAGGAATATGGGATAAGCCTGCTTAGTAATTTAAAACATGGGTTTAATGTCCAGGGAAATACAATATCGGTTACCCTTATCAGGACCGCTTATGAACCTGACCCAAAACCAGATACTGGTATTCATAGTTTTACCTATTCCCTTTTTCCCCATAAGGGAGATTTTAAACCAGCAGGTACTGTCCAGAAAGGATATGAGCTAAATCATCCCCTAATGGCTTTTTTAATAAACAATAAGGGGGGCCAGCTGCCAGACTGTAAATCTTTTATACATATAAGTGCTTCCAATGTAATTTTATCCTGTTTCAAGCAAGCTGAAGGTGATGAGAATCTTATCCTTAGGGTTTATGAGAGCCATGGATTAGAAGTGGAATGCAGTATAAACCTGGGTTTTGAATTTCAATCTGTAGAAGAAGTGGATTTGATGGAAAAGAAATTAAGGGCAGTAAAACTGGATGGCAAAAGTAATGAATTTAGTTTCAACATAAACCCGATGGAAATTAAAACATTTAAAATCAGGATTTGCCAGAGGCGATAGCTTTAGCTAGGGGCCAATATAGATAAAAATGCAGATGTTTTAAAAGCCATAGGATGATTTATAAATTAAACAGGTAAATATTTGTCTATGCTGATTACAGCTTCCAAACTATATGATTACCTGGTATGCCCCCATAAAGCATGTGGTGACGTTTACAGGGCCCAGAAAGAAAAGATACTGTAAACCAATCCTATTGTTAAACTGCTGGCAAAAAGGGTAGTCTTACAGGAGCAAATAGTTATGGCAGGAAATGAACTTGGCTGTCTGCTTGACAGTGATAGTGCCAGTGATATGATCTGGCAGCATGCTTATTGGCCATTGTGAAGCTATTCCTTAAAAGATATAGTAGGTTATAAGGGATTTTTTGGAGAAAAATGGAAGATAACATCATATTATTAAAATTATTTGACCGCATGTTAGCAGTCTATGGCCCCCGGAAATGGTGGCCGGCTAAAACCAGGTTTGAAGTAATTGTGGGAGCAATATTGACCCAGAATGTATCCTGGAAAAATGTAAAGATGGCCATCTCCAACCTTAAAGCAGCAGGGCTGCTCAACCTGGAGGCGATATTAAATACAGATAAACAGCTTATAGCTGGCCTTATCAAAAGCTCGCGTTATTACAACCAGAAGGCAGAACGGTTGAAGGGATTCTGCAGGTTTGTAAAAGTCAACTATGGGGGCAGCTTGAGCAGGATGTTTAAGCAAAACACCATAAATTTAAGGCCGGAGCTGCTGTCTATAAAGGGCATAGGAAAGGAAACAGCAGACAGTATCCTGCTGTATGCAGGCCGGAAACCCACTTTTGTGTCAGATGCTTATACCAAGAGATTTCTGTGTAGGTTTGGCCTTCTGGATAGCAATCCCGGTTATGATGCAATCAGGGAGTATTTTATGTCTCGGCTTCCCCGGGATGTTTACCTTTATAATGAATTTCATGCTCTAATTGATCACCATAGCTACGGGGTATGTAAGGCTAAACCTGACTGCAGCCGGTGCCGTATTAAAAATGTGGGAAAACATAGTTGCTTGTTTTATAAAGGTTTATCAAAATCCAACCGGGCCCCCTAAAAGACTGCTATCCCAATAATTGCAGTATTAAAAGCTAAACACTGTTTTTCATAATCCTCTTATAGCCCTCTATAATTTTGCTGGTTAAGGCCAAGAAATAGAAGGGTTAAACAACTATGCATCCCTGGCCTTCCTTAATGGCCATCATAGCGGATGTTGACAACCTGAAACAAATCAATGATGATTATGGCCATAGGACAAGTGATAGGGCAATAATAGCGGCATCTGTCCAGCATATATACCAGTATGAGAAAAATAAAAGTGGCCAAATAGCCGGCAAATTTGGTAGGGGTAGCTTGAAATATTTAAAAAATGAGTTTTAAGCTTTAACCAAATTAAAGGGATCACCTTATACAATGGCAATTAATAAAATTATGGCTGGCAGGATTTAGCCCTTCAATAAAATACTATTACCTCTTTTTATCTATATAATAAGTAATAAGGATATTGGCCCCAGCTTTAGCAAGATTATTTATAGGAACAAGTAATTTAGATGATTGGCAACAGGGAACAGAACCTGCTTAAAAATGCAGCTTATTTTTATGGCAAGCATGCCTGGAAGGCCCAGTTTATTTTATCCAGAGACAGGCTTTTAGTGAATAATATTAGTTATGATTATTGTTTTCAAAAATTAAGGGAAACCTATGGGGCCCAACCAGCAGATTTAAGCTTGGAGTTTTACCAGGCAGGAAAGTATTTTGCTGACAGCTGCCTGGTACTTATTCATGGTTATAACAGTAAAAATAAAAAAACCTACAGGCAGATGGCTCAGGGCTTTGCGGCCAGGGGGATAGACTGTCTTATATATGTACTTCCCTTGCATTTTGAACGAAAAGCAGCTCAAGATATGTTAGATCAGCCTCAATTTATAAATATATTTGAACTATACCGGCAATCCGTAATAGAGCTTAGGCATATACTGGGATACCTTAAGGAAAAAGGTTATCTGCATACAGGATGCCTGGGGTTTAGTTTTGGGGGGTATTGCTGCAGCTTGTTGGCCTGCTGGGAAGAGCAGCTGGATTTTGCGGTGCCCATGGCTTCTTTGGGAGACCTGGGGCCCATAAAAAAATATTTGGATAGGAGCCTTGAATTAGAAAGCAGGCAGGTAGCGGATAGTTCGGGGCAAAAAATAAATAAGGCTTTAGCCCAAAATTATTTACCTGTCATATGCCCTAATAGTTTTAGCCCCCTTATTGATACCGGCAAAATATTGTTTATACAGGGTTTGCTGGACGGAAGAACCCCAGTTGCAGAAGTCTGTAAGTTCAGGAGCCAATGGCCTGGAACTAAAATAGCCTGGTATCCCTGTGACCATTTGACCTTTATTTTATTTAACTGGCTTACGGTAAGAATTGCTGCCAGGTTTATATATGGCTTGAAATAGATAAACAAGATAGCCAAAATAATATTGCTAACCGCCTAGTTATGATATTATAATAGCTGGTATTTAGTATCAGGCATATTGAAAACGGTAGAAATATGGGCAAAACAAAATTATTTTTTCTTCTGGCAGTACTTACTTTAATATTAGTTTTTTCAGTGGCAGTAGTATGCGGCCAATGCGGACAGCAAGTAAGCGATGAAGATAAAATAGATGTTGAAAGGACAGAACCGGGGAACAATGGGGAACCCCTGCCCTTTGAGCCTGAGCAGCCTGACCAGCCGGAAGGCGGCGACCAAGCCCCTACAGTTAACCTTACAGTGGTCATGGGTCCTAATCTTTCAGAGGCTGATAACGTTTGCTTTTACCGGGTACAGGCTGAAACTACAGGCTTGCCTGAACCAAAAATAGAATGGAGTAAGGATGACAGTAAGGGAGCCTGGGGAAAAGATACAGCCCAGGTAAACTTAACTGAAGGCCAATCCTATACTTTGACCTGCACTGTCACCAACACAGAAGGTACTGCCCAGGCTTCCATTACCTTGGAATGGGGTTGTGATTAATAGTAAGCTAGAAAAGAAGTTAGCTATAGATTAGGGGCTCTGCGCCTATTACCTGAAATCATTTAAGGTGTCCATTACCTGCTTGTCAGTTATCTGGTAAAACTCATCATAATAATCCCCTACCGCCCCCAGGTAATTATAATCACTGGGTATTTCCAGGGCAATTACCTCGTCTGCTTCTTTTTTTAAGGTTTCCGCTGTACTTCGGGGGGTTATGGGTATGGCCACTACGATTTTTTTTGGTTTTAATTCTTTTAGCTCCAGTATGGCAGCCCTCATGGTAAGTCCGGTGGCGATGCCGTCATCAACAATTATGGCTATTTTAGATTTAGGGTTCAGGGTAGGCCTGCTGTTAAGATATATCTGCCGCCTTCTTTTAGCTTCCTGTTTTTGATCCTCGATCTCTTGTTTTAGCCATTGTTTGTCAACCTGGCTCAGTTCCTGCTGATTGCCAACCATCTGCCCCTTCTCGCTAATGGCAGCTATGGCATATTCCTGCTGCAGTGGGTGGCCAATCTTTCTGGTTATAACCAGCTCCAGGGGCGCGCTTAACTGCCGGGCAATCTCTGCCCCCAGTATTACTCCTCCCCGGGGCAGGGCGTATATTACTGCATCATCCCCCTTGTATTTCAGGAGCCTTTCTGCCAGAAGCTTTCCAGCCTGTTTTCGGTTAGCAAACCTCAAATTTTCCCCCTTATGTTATCCTTATATTATAATTAATAAATGAACTAAACTAAAGAGCATAAACAATTAAATAAATTATGGCACATTCATGGGACCTAGATTACAAACAGGCCAGGCAGCTGCAGCAGCGTTTAGCCTTAAAAGTTATAGATAAGGATTGTTTTGGGCCGGTTCAAACTGTAGCCGGAATCGATGTAAAATGCCTGCCCGGCTCCCGGGTTAGGGGAGCAGTATTGATTTTTTCCTGGCCCCGGCTTCAACTGATAGAAGCCAGGACAGTGGTTATAAAAACCAGTTTCCCCTACATACCGGGGTTGCTTAGTTTCAGGGAAGGCCCGGTGTGCCTTCAGTGCTTTGAACTGCTTGATCACAGGCCTGACCTCTTATTTTTTGATGGTAACGGGCTGATGCATCCCCGGGGCCTGGGGCTGGCTTCACATCTGGGCTTGCTGCTGGACCTGCCGGCAATAGGAGTGGCTAAAACCAAACTGCTGGGCCAGTATAACATGCCCGGGCAACAAAAGGGCAGCTATAGCCAAGTGGAATACCGGGGTAAAGTGGTGGGGGCTGCAGTAAGAACCAGGGAAAAAGTTAAACCGGTATTTGTATCTGCAGGGCACAATATTAGCCTCAATACTGCCATTAAGTTTACCTTGGCAGCAAGTAAGTACAGGATTTGCGAGCCTACCAGGCAGGCTCATAACTGGCTGGCCAAATATGCTGAACCAGAAAAATGGTAAAAAGTTTCTTATTTTTATCTTTAGCAGGTATAATAATCATAAAACTTTTATTATGCTAAAATAGTATGATATTAAATAAGCCAGAATCTTTAATATGGAACTAAATCCAATACCCCTTCAGGGCAACTGGGAAAAAGGGTGGGCCCTGGACTTAAACACAATCTGTAAAGACGCCAAAGAAAATGATTTACTGATAGTGAACCGTACAGATATAGGAGAGCACCTTTACCGGCTGAAGTATTTTGGCGGTACCAAGGAAGTGAAGATCATTGGAGATGCGGCAGTAGAATTTATCCAAAGCAATTTTAAAGATTTGGATCTAGCGGTAATCATACCGGTCCCTCCCTCCGACCTGGAACGTAAATTTCAACCTGTTTTTTTGCTGGCCCAATATATTGGGAAAAAATTAAGGCTGCCGGTTGATTTTGATTACCTGGATAAAATACAGGACACTCCCCAATTGATACATATAAAGGAAGCTGATAAAAGAAAAGAAATCCTAAAGAACATATTCAGGGTAAAGGATGACCGGTATCTGGGTAAAAATATCCTTTTATTTGATGATCTCTACAGCTCGGGGGAAACCCTTAAAGCTATAACTGCTGCCCTGGCATCAGAAGGCAATGCAGCCGGCATTTATGTATTAACCGTTACCAAAACCAGGGTTAAACGTAAATAAAAGCGGTATAACTGTTGTAAAACAAATAACTTTTAAATAAACCAAATAGGTAAATACAAATCCTGGATAATATAAGGTCATTAACAGGTGAAAATGTTGAGTGAAGCTTACAGGATAGCAGAACAAATTTTAAACAGTAAAAAAACATGTGTGCTAACCGGGGCAGGAATATCTACAGAAAGCGGCATCCCCGATTTCAGAAGCCCGGGAGGTATTTGGAGCCGGTTCGATCCCTATATATTATCCCGCCAGGCGCTGGAAGCAGAACCTGAAAGGTTTTTTACTGAGGGCCTGGCCCTGTTAAAAGAAATTAATGGGATTAAAAACAAGCAACCTAATAAAGCCCATTACCTGCTGGCTAAACTGGAGCAACAGGGTATGGTCAGCTGTATTATTACCCAGAACATTGACGGCTTGCACCAAAAAGCGGGATCCAGCAGGGTGCTGGAGGTACATGGTAACCTGAACCAGGCTTATTGTATGCAATGCCGTCAGCAATTTGATTTTAATTATCTATTGGATTTATCCCAGACCGAAGTTCCTCCCCGCTGCGCCTGCGGCGGCA